>JAGSHR010000084.1 GCA_029855985.1 Candidatus Njordarchaeota archaeon | reverse complement strand
AAGCCCACCCATTTGGGGATTCTTTGTACTAGTCATAATTTTTGGTTTAGCTTTTCTCGTCGTAGCCCCCATCCTCTACATCATCGACAGAAAACTCTCTAAGACCCACAGGGCAAAACGTTCTAAACGCAAAAAATCAAGATAATTCAAATAATTCCCTCTCATAATTTCTTTCTACAAGTATTTTATTATCTTGTGGTTGTGGGATTAGATTTTTAGTTTTTCTTCTCAGATTAGGGTTATTTTTTTGGGCGGTTTGTTTTGAAAACAGTTTTATTGGTTTTCTTGTATTTATTTGTTAGGTATTTTTGTGGGTGATTTTTGGTTGCAGAGGTTTGAGTTTTGTAGTGAGGTTCCTAGTAGTGTCTTAAAGAAAGTTGAGAAGATGATGGAGAAGTCTGGTGGAGTATCTAGGTTGAGGGAGCTTAGGAAATTGTTGAAGCAGTACCCTGATTGTCCTGATTTGATAATGGCTCAAGCGTTAACAATGAGTGAAGTGTACGAGGATCAAAACGAGTTGGATTTTCTTGAGAGGGAATTTGGTAGGCTGGTTAAGAAGTATGGTATTAATCTTAGGGAGCCTATTCCTTGGAGTCACCCGGGGAATAGACCTTTTCTTAGGATGTTTTTTAGGATTGGGCAGCTTTACTTTGAGGAAGGGAAATTTATAGCGTGTAGAAACGTGTTTGAGAACCTCATAGGTTTGAATCCTAGTGACGAGCAGGGCGCGAAGTGGTATTTGATGAAGTGTTACTTGGAGTTGGAAGAGTATGAGCGTTTGGTTGAGTTCACTAAGCTTTACCCAATTGAGAGTAATGTTGCTGTTGGGATGAATAGGTTACTGGGTTTACTTAAGCTTGGTTTAACCGAGGAGGCTGAAAAATTATTTGAGGAAATCGTTAACATTTACGCTATCGCAATGGAGTACTTGGTTGACGGTGAACCAGAAAACTTGGGTTTTGAACCGAAAGCGTATATTTCAGTTGGGAAAACAGGTGCTTACATGTACTTCAAACACTTTTACGATTACTGGGATGACGATGAAGTAGAGTTTCTTAGGAGGAGGATAGACGTTATAAGAGATAAAGCGGCTAACATTAGGGCAGAGATACCGGAAGAAACCTATGAAATCAAGGAATATAAGGGTGAACTATAGCTTTTAAATTGGTGTGAACACATTGGTGAAGGTTTACTGTTTACCTCTGTTCAAGGAAGAGTATCGTGAGAAGATAAATAATGCTATAACGGTGATTTTCGACGTTTTCAGGGCTTCAACAACAATAATCCTAGCACTACACAGCGGTTTCAAATACGTGATACCCGTAAAAGACACAGGGGAAGGATTAAAAATAGCTAAAAAAATTAACGCGATAACTGCTGGGGAGAAAGGAGGCAAAAAAATTAAGGAGTACCATTTAAGTAACTCCCCATACCAAGTCCTAAAACTCGGCAAACTTGGAAAACCCCTAGTATTAAGGTCAACTAATGGAACGAGAATCATAAAGCTCCTCGAAGACAGGAATACAATAGTTATTGGTTCAACCGTTAACGCAAAAGCTGTTGCAGAGTACACATACAAACTAGCTTCAGAAACAGGAAAACCCATTGTGTTAATTGCAGCGGGGAGACTAACTGGTTCAATAGTCATGAATGCAATAGAGGATGTTATTGGGGTAGCGGTAACCTCGAAGTACCTTGAGGTACTAGGAGCAAAATTAGATAATAGCTGCAAGAAATTAAAGATATATGGAACACTGGGATTACTTATCCACAAACTCTTCTCAAACAAAAACACAATCAACCTTGTAAAGAAAAACAAGTCAGCATACCTAAAAGATATTATCCTAACGGGACTCATTAACATAGTGGAAACCGTACCCCAACTAGAAAAGCATGAAAAAGACGGTAACTCTCCAAGCATTATTAAGCGGGTAGAATCCCGACAATAAAATAATACGTCTCCTGATTCTGGAGTGAAAACACAACAGCAAATTTTGTGAAGGATTAAAAATGCCCCTAAAGCGTCAACACTAAAACTACCCTTTAACTTGTTTCAAGAGCTTCTTCTATATCGGAATACCCTTGACTTATGGAATATTTTCCTGGTTTTATTGTATTGTAAAATTTTACTTTTTTGCTTACGAGGGCTATTATTGGTTTCCAGTTGAGATTCTTGGCTTCGCTTAAAATGGTTTCTGCTTCCCTATTTGATAGGTAGAATTCTCCTTTTGTGGAGTATTTAACCTGTATTCCTACGTTAATTTGTTTGACTTTTACGTATATGTCGAATGCGCTTTTGCTCTCGTGTGCATAGTATGGTATGTAGCCCTTTCTAGCCAGAATATTCCCAACCAAACGTTCTGCCCAGTGTCCAACTATGAGTACCTCTACGGGCCTTTCCGCTGTAAAAATAGAGTTTAGGTATCTCTCGAATAAGGGGTCAACTATTTCATAGATTCCATTTCTGGGTTTTAGGAACCCCATCTTCATGAGTTTGCTTGCTTGAGCAATGTCATCTATCCCCAAGGTTTCTCCTTTAACAATTTTTCTCAGGGTCTCTAGTGCGTTGATGTTTAATTCTTTTATTCTTTCTATGTATGAGGTGAATATTGGAGTTATATACTCGTATAGTTGTTGTTTCGCTGTGCGTATTGTTTCTCTATTGATGGTTCCCCTAATGTATATTTGGTGTCCCATGTATTGAATATAGAATGGGTGAAAACCCGCTGCCTCCGCTATTACCACTGCAGACTCCTCGTCAATCTCCATTCCACCTTCAGAAAAAAGCTTTTTAATCATGAGGACTGCGTCTTCTTTGTTGAATGGACCCAAATAGAGGACTTGGAAGCGACCTCCCCAAACATCTATGGCGTTTATTAATGGCTCTATTATTGATCCACACACAATATAACTTATGTTTTTTCCTTCAGCGAAACCCCTGAAGAAGCCGAAAATATATTCGTCCGGCAGCCTCTGATAAAAACCTTCATTGCGCACTAGTTCGGGCAGAAGATGAAACTCATCAAAGAGGAGGAAGAGCCATACTTTTTTCTCATCTATTTTCTCCCAAATTTTTTCAAACATTTTCATTAAACTTTTCTCCTCTTTTGCCTTTCTGTACTCATTCCAAACATTAATACCATATTTTTCTAGGTTCTCAACGATGAATTTGATGGGTGTGTCTACGATTTTGAGGTTAATGTAGATTGGGACTATGTCTTCATGTCTCCTCAGTATCTCCAAGTATTTCATCATTAGGCTTGTTTTACCATATTTTAGGGGGGCAACAGTGCATAAGAGCATCTTCTTTTTTACTTCTAAATTTTTTATGAGGAAGTCAATCTCCTTGCTTCGATTAAAGAATTTTTCAGTTGGAACTGCATCCTCAAATATAAACGGAGATGCTCTTTTCGCCAAGTTCTATACCTCCATGCTACACGGGGAAAACATAGTTGATAATTCTCAAATTAAAATATGTTAACGACATTTAAAATAAAATTCGTTTTTTCCACACAGTTTAGAATTTTAGTTTAATTTTAATAATCCTATGCTGTGCATAAGCCCCATTTAGGATAAGAAGTCCAATACAGCGTTTTTCCTTATTTTAACGGTGTAAAAGAAACGTTATTGGACCACAATTTATGCTGTAAAAATGGTGTTTCTTGTTTGACTATATCCCTGAGTGAAGTGTTCTCGTACTATTACATTTTCCTATAGTTTGTTTATAGTTGTCTATAGTTTT
>JAGSHR010000191.1 GCA_029855985.1 Candidatus Njordarchaeota archaeon | reverse complement strand
CTGGTAAGGACGCAAAGAAATAAAAAAATATTTAATCTGTTTAAACACTATCGCGCTACTAACCATACACCAAAAAGAATTAAAACAATTCCTATTATTTGAATTAGTGAAAGGGTTTCATTCAGATAAAGAAGTGAAACAACTATGACAAGGATAAATCCAACACTGGTCATTATAGGATACGCAATACTTAACTGAATATGTGAAAGAACAAAACTATAGCTTAGCAAAGCTATTCCAAAACAGATAATTCCCAACCATACAACGTAATTCATTAAAAATTTTTGCCATATATCATTAAGTGAAGCGATTTCCACTCCACCAACTTTATTCATACCTATTTTTATCAAAATATTAGCCGCAGAATTAGCAACAATAGCAACCGTAAGTACTAAATAATATCTCATATAATTACTCATAGTCCGGTCATTTTTTTTCGAGTTAAAAATCTACCAACTTTTTGTTTAACATACTGTTTAAACGATGATTACGTCTAATGTTAAAGTTTGCCATTTTCGCTCAATGTCATATCGTTATCATGTCAGGAGCGAAAAAAACGTGGCAATTTTTCACCAACAAAGCGTTGTGAAACCCTACTTTTCCAGTTCAACCTCGCCTTTTTGAGCTTTACAAAGCGGAGATTACGCTTGAAAATTTAAAACTGGCAAAAAAATAACTGAACCGTAGGTAATATGTTCAATTAAGATTTTGCTACTAATATAACACCAATGGTAATGAAAATAATTCCTATTAACCTTTGCACTGATAAATTCTCGTCCCACAACGCCCATGAAAATAAAGCAATTAAAATATAACCACTGGCAACTACCGGTCTAGCATAAGATAATTCTACTTTAGATAAAACCCCTAACCATATTAAAAAACTTAATCCATAACTTATAAATCCAAACCATATATAATGGCATATTATTACTTTAGAGTAATAGTTAAGTATCATAGAAATTTGCTGCGGAAACTCACCAACTTTTAACATTCCTTGTTTTAAAAACAACTGCCCAACAACACCTAAAATAACAGAAAGAAATATATAAAACATTTTCCAAAACATAATTTATTTAAATAATATAACTTTTTAAAAAGTGGTGTTAAATGGTTTATTAACTTTTGATGCTAGTTTCAGAAATTCCCGATGCTGTGCTTAATTCTTTATCATAATAAAAGAATTTCTATGTTTTACACAACTTATTTATTTCAAAGCCAAAGAGTGATACTCTTTGGTTATGGAGTCTTTTGATATCCGGATTTGGGTTTATTAGCTATTTATTCCGATACGGATCTGAACCAGACCAATGGGCTCCTATATGAGCTCCTATATAGAAGTTGTTCTCAAACAAAACCTCCCCCATAAACCGAAAAGTCAACTTTACAGAACCGTATAATCTAGAGAGTCGATAACCATTCTCTAGACGAAACAGCATTAACAAACCTACAACTAATACCTAAATTAATAACTTGTTCTGATACACTACTTCATTGTCTAAATGATATTTCTTGTTATTCACTTGAGAATTCAACAACTTAAACCCATTATTCTCAATGTACCATCTTTGATGACCCAAGTTGCGAAACCGCTCCGGAGAGAGTTCTTTATCCGTGGTAAAAACATAAAACGTACCCAATGATTTATCTCTAAGGAATTCTTCCACACGGGCAATGGTATCGCCACGACTCTGTGAGTAATCCTTGTCATAACTATTACTGCGAACATAATAAATGTGATACCACATACCATTGGCCTTGTCTTCTCCTCTTTTCTCCTTAAACCCCATTTGAACACTTAACTGAGTACGCTTCCTATTATCCCGGACATCTTCCCACTGCTGAACCATGGACTCACATGCGCTAATCATACGACGAAAACGTTGAGCAACCTCACCATCCTTTGGTCTATACTTAATAACCAGATGCTCCGTTAAATTCCGCTCTCTTCCACAGGATCGGTACCAGACCAATCTAAAACCCGACTGTTGAGATATAAAGCATCTAAAAACAAATATTTGAGCTTTACCTCAGCGTCCAAAAATAGCTGCTGACGTTCCAACAAACGTTAACTGCTCAACAATTCTTTACCACGTTTACATGAAGGCTTCACATCAATTAACAGTATATCTCCCCATCGAGTCATTAATCTAATACCACTGTAATAACGATGTTCCAAGACTGTGCCATCCAGATAACCAATATGCTGAAAAAGACCTTCCTTTATAAGTTTAGCCGCAACATGGGAGTTTATTCTTCGCAAATCGTTACTGCTAATATCTTTCGAACGTTCCGAAACACGAGTATCGCGTCGGCAGGCTCCCTATGGGAAAATACAGTATGTCGATACCAGGAATTGCGAAATTGATCCAACTGGAAAAAGCGCTTAATCCCTTCTAATCGCCCCCATTGGTCACTCTGTAACAGACTCCTGTTACCTTTAACAGCACTGAAAAAAAACCGTACAGAAAATTAGTCGGTTTAATATGACTTGCCAAGTTATCAAGTGCTCGTGTATCCGAATCAAGACCAAAAGACTTTAAAAATGAAAAAATCTTTTAATTTAATGTCCACAATAAGTTTTCCTCCTCAGGTTTTGATTTATCATCAAATTTAACCTGAAGAGTTTTTTATTGCAACTTTTTTAACCAGACATCGGGAATTTCTGTGCTAGTTTATTCATATGGGATCTTCCATTGGACTTTTGACAAAATAGAAAAAAAAACTTAAAATATGTGAAATTGTTAAGAATTTGTGTTGAAATTTATAAGGTGTGTATGGACAATATCACTCTTTTTAATAAGTTTCAAGAGAAGCTATACAAGGAACTTTCTAGGAGAACCAATAGCGGGCTGGAACTGTTGTACGCTTTGTACAACACACCCAGCACCCGCACGGTTGTGGAATTGAGCCTCTAACCCCTATTTCGACGCTCTTACGCCGCCCTATACAAGGCAATAGACAATATCGAACAGGAAGAAATAAACCTGCTGCCCCTCATCCGGAATGCCCTGCGCCAGAGGCAGGAGTTGCGGTACTGGCTCCTAGAGGTAGATGTGAAGCCCCAACGACGCCAATAGACTTACATGCTGGAAGACCGGAGCTACGTGTACTATCCCAACCCGGTGGCCAGGAATAAACCAGTGACCATTGGGCATGAGTATTCCACACTCGCCCTCCTGTTGCCTAAAGAAGAGAAGCAGGCTTCATCGTGGGTGGTTCCTCTCTCCGTGCTGCGGATTGCCAGCAGCAAAGACAATAAGTTGGTGTGGGCAGAGCAGATCAATCGGCGCCTGGATAACGAGCAGGCCCCGTAGGTGGGCAACAACGAAACGCTAACCTTTCAGCTTCAAAGGCGCCGCGAACAACCCCTTCAGCTGCAGGTTGACTCCTGGGCAGACCTCATCATGCCTGGCAAGAACAAGCCAGAGCGCATCCCCATAGAACGCTATCCCTTCCGGCTGGTGCGCATCATCATGCGGAAAGATAATGGTGATCCGCTCTTCTCTCGACCCATCTGGGTGAGTGTGATGGGCGAGAGACGCCACGAACTCACTCTATAGGAAATTGCTATCTTTTATTTCGCTCGCTCTCATTTCGAACACTTCTTCCGCTTTGGGAAGCGGATGATCCTTCTAAATGCTTTCTAGAATCCGGAAACCGCTCGGTAAGAGAAATGGTGGCATATTGTCCACCTGGCCTATCTGATGCTCTGGATGGCCCGTCCTCTGATACAACACTTGCCATAACCCTGGGAGAATTACCTCCTCCAGAGCAAGAACAAACTCATCACTACCACAATGGTTCAGCGGGACTTCGCCCGATTTATTTCGCAGTTGGGCTCCCCAGCCACTCCTTCCAAAGTACGAGGAAAGTCGCCGGGACGAAAACCGAAAACAATCCTGGCCCACCGAAAAAACGACATCCGGTGGTCATCAAAGAAAATAATTCCTCTCCTCCTACCTGATTTTGGCGCTTTCATCCTCTTCTCAAGCTGCCAATATTCTGCTCGATGTCCATCGAGGCGGGAGTGCTTTAACAAAAGTCCAATTATAGGCAAACTCTGAAATCAACCTGCTAAGACTAGATCCCTCCTATTTAGAAATAAAAACACTCCAGTCAATATATTTATGTGTCTAGGTTCATATTGGATGATTGAAACTATAAAAAATTGAACCACAATGATTAACAATAATGGTACATGTGCCTGTCTCTTATACACATCTG
>JAGSHR010000198.1 GCA_029855985.1 Candidatus Njordarchaeota archaeon | reverse complement strand
TTATGTAGCTGACAAAATTATAGAGGATCCACAGATTCCCAAGACAGTGAGGCTTACTTTGAGACCAGTGAGATTTGTTGTTTCCACCTTATTATCGGACAAAGAGGAATCAAGGATAAAAGATTTGCGAGCAAGAAACGTGGACTTGGTGGATATAATCGATAATCAGATAACTTTCTATCTCGTGAACTGCTTCCATCTCAAAAATGTGGAATACAAAAATGGAGGGTAGTAAAATGAAAAAATTATGGCTCACATTTATAATTATTTTGATATTGCTACCTTCTTATTATTCAAGTGCACAAACCACACCATCTAACCAATGCTCCTTTGAGAATCTCCAAATGTTATGGAATCAATATGTAGAGGGAGAGCATCCGTTGCTGAAGAACCTACAATGCGAGGGGATAGATTTCTGGGTTCCTATACATCCTGGATTTGCATATTCTGAATTCTGCTCAGGTAATTATTATATTCCAATTATAAGTAATACAAATGGATTTTCTGACGACTCTTACAGAGAGAAACTCTGGAGAGAATTTTTGATAACACTGGCAGCTACCTATTATAAACCTTTTGAAGAGGGGGATATATTGACACAAATTTTGCATTTTATATTATCAAATCTTTCACATTTAATATTATCAGATCTTTCACCATTTATTAGTGGGAAACTTCATGAGAAAGAAATTCGGGATGTGGATAGAATAGTGCACGTGGAAAGATCCCATTTGTATATAAGAATTGACTTGATAAAGAGCATAGGAGGGCGCTTGCTCCACTTCATGACGGAATATGAGAGGGTATATTATAAGCTAACCGTAGAAGAAAGAATAAAAATAAACTGGATAATATTATTTGCCAAGGTGCTTTCAGAGCTACATTTCGAGCAGGATGAATTAAAATTTGAAAAGAAAGCTGGGGAAAGTTTCTTACTTTTAACATTATATGACGCTTACTTAATCACTTTGGCAAAAGAATTGCTGCAGCACTATACCTTCACTGATCCAATGTTAGGAAGTATATTACATGATTTAAGCATGCGACATCCTATATTTACTAAGAAATTGCTTTTGGAAATTCGAAATAAGCAATTAACAGAAACTATTATCTCATTACCTGCTATTGTCAATATAATAAGTTATGTTTTAGAAGCCATTGGAATTGAATCGGAATATTTAACTTTACTGAGCAGGGTAACACTGGCGATTGGTCTTTTAGTATATTCTATTCATAAATTGGTGGAGATAAAAGATTATCCTTTAGCTTTTGAACACGCAATTGTAGCTTATACTTATGCAAATGCAATTTTAACTCCTCGTAAAAATGTCTCTAAAAAATCTCAAAACTTCATTTTACAATCAGGGTTGCTTGCACTCATTGTTGGTGATAATATGATGAAATTTTATTTTAATTTTCACCTCTTTAACTTCATTAAAAGATTAAAAACAGCGCTTGTTGATGATTACTGGGATTATTGGGATAGGTTTCTCTTCAACACATCGAGGATGAACACCATGAGAGAAATGTTAAGTAGCTGTTCTTCTCTTCCACCTTCTGCATGGAAACCTATTTTTTATGTATTCGAAGTCGATAAATCTATCCTGATGTTTCTAACGAACAGTCCTATTGATTGCAGAGAAATACCCCAATTTCTTTCTCCTCCATTAAAACAGCTTATTTGCTCAGTTGGACGTCAGTATAGAGAGGGGCAGATTGATGATAATTCAGCTATAATCAAAAAGCTTAAGAAATTAGCAAGGTGCTATATGCAGAATGGGAACATGGAGGATTTCTATTTCATCAACGATGCTATAATGGGGAATTGTAATAGATAAAAGGAGGGATGATTGTGTGTGGTGTGCCCCATGCGTAGCATGGGGCACACCACACACAATCATATTGACCACCTTTTAAGTGAACTTAATCTCTGAAAAGAGAGTCTCATATACATGATAAAATCACTATCTTCTGGCCTGTCATTAGGGTCAAGATTCATCCCCATTAAAATTAAATTATTCAAAAATTTCGGTATATCTGGATTTAATTCAATAGGTGGAATAAGTTTCTTACCTCTACTCCTATCAATAGAAGATACAGGTAAACTTTTGGTAACCAAGAAATACAAAGTGGAGCAGATAGAATACAGGTCAGTATAGTTACCAAGTTTGCCTCTAAAATAAAGTTCAGGAGCAGAGAAATATGGACTAAATAGATAAGCAGAAGATATTTTCCTTCCTTTCCATAAGATTTGGGAATTTTCAAAATCTATTAAAGTAATTTTACCTGACTTACTAATAAATATATTATCAGGTTTAATGTCAAGATGCAAAATCCCCATTTTATGTAACAATGCAATTTTTCTGGATAATTGTAGGGTTATATTCAAAGCACTTGATATATCGAGTTTCGGAGCCAAATATTCCAATGTAACTCCTTTCAATTTTTCCATTACGATGTAAAGGGTTGAATTCTCTTCAAATGTATCTAATATCCTTATCACTAATCCGTTATTACTTAAGGAAAAGATATTTAACAATTTTGCTTTGAGTTTAATGCTCTTTTTTAGAGTATTGAAATCATTTAAGGTATCTATTGGGACGATCAATTTATTACCTTCCCTTTCTATCTTGTAATCGATGGGGAATAGTTCTTTTATAGCGACTTTTAAGCCACTCCATTTATCAAGTGCTTCATAAACTATACCAATTCCTCCCTGCCCCAGAACTTTAAGAATTAAATATCTATGTTTCAGTTCTGTGCCCTTTTTAAGAGTAGGTCTATCCATTTGTGTCATCTGTGAAGAAAACGAATTCTATTTTACCTGCCAAATTTATGATATCTTCATTCTGCAACATCACAGGTTTATCTGGTTCGAGTCTAAAAACTGTTTTCCCTCTCCTTAAAAAAGTGCCGTTTCGTGATTCCAAATCCTCAATAAACCAACACTTTTCCAAAGGAGTGTCATTTTTGTCTTTGTTATCACACTCATTAAGGAATATCCTCGCATGTTGTCTTGATATGAATTCCGCTCCTTCGTAGTCACTTAAATCGATATCTACTGGTCCTTTTTCAGGGTCAAACCTACCTATGATAAAATCTTCTCCCAATATTATTTCATTACGGGTCATGAATCCATTTTTTCTTTCAACTAATTTAGCCATTTTATCACCTCCATTATTAAAATCTAAAGAATCATCCTCTAAAAACTCTCCTTCTTTGAAACAACCTTGATTTCTAAGAACTTATTGGGTTGTGTGTGCCTAATTTTTACTGAATCTCCGTTTTGCAAATCTTGACTAATGATTCTCTCTGACAATGGATTGACAACAAAACGCTGAACTGTTCTCTCTACTTCTCTTGCACCGAAAATCGGTGAGTAACTCTTATCTGTGAGAAAATCTATGGCTGAGGAATCTACTTCCATCTTTATATTTTTTTCTTGTAACATTCTCTGAACCTTCTCAAGCTCTAACTTCACGATCTCTCGTATATGGTTTTTAGAAAGCGGATTGAAAACCACAATTTCTGTTATTCTATTCAAAAATTCTGGTCTGAAATGCCTTCTCAACTCCTCGTAAAGGGCTTCCTTATCTACATTTCCATCTATTAAGAGATGAGCGCCAATGTTAGAGGTCATGATAATGACTGTATTAGAGAAATCTACCGTTCTACCCTGCCCATCGGTAAGTCTTCCAGCATCAAAAACTTGGAGAAGCAGATTAAAAAGGGAGTAATGAGCTTTCTCGATCTCGTCAAATAAAATAACTCTATAAGGTCTCCTACGGACAGCTTCTGTTAGTTTACCTCCCTGCTCATACCCTATATATCCAGGTGGTGCACCAATCAATTTTGATATTTCGTGTCTCTCACTATATTCGGACATATCGAAACGCAACAGGGCTTCTTCATCGTTAAAAAGGAATTTCGCAAGTTGCCTCGCAACATAGGTCTTACCAACGCCAGTGGGCCCGATGAAAAGGAATATTGCTATTGGCTTATTAGGTGGAGTAAGACCAGCTCTTGCTCTTCTTATTGCTTCAGCTATCACGATAAGAGCATTATCTTGTCCTTTAACACTTAGCTTTAGAATCTCTTCCATTTTAATAAGCTTCTCCCTTTCATCAGTTAAAATCTCCACAACAGGTATTCCTGTCCATTTTGAAACTATTTTTGCGATATCCTCGGCTCTAACAACTGCGTCCACTCCATTTTCTCTCATCCAACGCTCTTTTCTGACTCTATATTCCTCTTCCAGCTTGGTGTGTTTTGAATCATTACCTCCCTGTGATTGTAGCTTACGAATCTCTCTTCTTAACTTTTTAATATCTTCGGGCATGTTTATAAGGGAAGCCTTCTTCAAAGCGCATGCCTCATCCAGAAGGTCGATTGCTTTATCAGGAAGTCTGCGCTCAGTTATGTATCTTTTTGCAAGTTTAACAGCTGCCTCAATGGCTTCATCAAGTATTTCTACATCATGATGCTTTTCAAATCTGAGTTTTAGACCTGTAAGTATCTCAATAGTCTGTTCAATTGTTGGTTCCTCTACAAAAACTGGTTGAAATCTCCGGGCAAGTGCGCCATCTTTTTCTATATAAATCCTATATTCATCAGATGTAGTTGCTCCTATTATCCTAAGTCCTCCATGAGTTAAGAAAGGCTTTAGCAAATTAGCTGCGTCCACAGCAGCACCCTCTGCAGCACCTGCACCTACGATTGTGTGAAGCTCATCAACAAAAAGAATTCCCTTACCATTCATCTGCTTAAGTCTTTTAATCACTTTCTTTAGCCTTTCTTCGAAACTCCCTCTATACTGTGTTCCTGCAAGCAAAGAGGTCATATCGAGTTGAAGTATCTTCACATCTTCCAGAAATTCAGGGAATTCGCCCCTTACAATACCCTGAGCCAATCTATGGACCACAGCAGTTTTACCAACTCCAGGCTCTCCTATTAATACTGGGTTATTCTTATCCTGTCGAAGCAATATCTGGACGACTCTCAAAAGCTCTTCTTTCCTGCCGATAATAGGAGGAAGTTTCCCCTTTTTGGCCATTTCTGTTAGGTCAATAAAGAACTCTTCAACTTCTTTATAAGTTAATGATCCCTTTGCAGGCACATTCACGGCATGAATAAAACGGTCCCTTGATATATTGTATTTACTCAAAATAGTTCTAACTCTCCCTTCTGCGACATCCATTAAAGCCAAGAACAATTCTGATGGAGTGATCTCTTCTCCCCCTATTTCATTAGCTCTTTCAAACAGTCTCACAACATTGTTGGAAAAAGAAAGAGCTTTCTTTTCTTTACCTGTGGGTATTATGGGGATACTTCTCACTGCTCTGTCAGCACTATCAACCAACCTGGTCATTGGAATATTCATGTTCTCCAAAGTTACTCGGACTTCCTCTGCTTGTAATAAAGCCCAAAAGATATGTTCTAACTCCACAGTGCTATGCCCGTATTTATTGGCTATTTCTCTTGCCCTCTTTAAAACCCTATTTGCTCCTTCACTGAATTTTCTATCCATCTTACAACCTCCTTTATACACATATAAGCACACTATCCCCAAAAATTCGGCATACTTACGTCACTGATTAGTTAGCCATGTTAAGCAGGGATAGCATCTCTGTTAAGATATTTATGCTTGGATTAAGTTTTATCTGACTGTGAATTCTTCTATATGTTTCTATATCTATTTCATATTCGTCAATTTTATATGCAGTAGCGTCTTGAAGTTCATTTTTTATCTCCTCTAACTTTTGCCTGAGTCCCATGTCTGTGATAAAATTAGGGTCAACAAAGTATGCAAGAACTATATCCGACACATAGAGAACATAATCTACAAAAAAGTTGTAATTTCTAAATTCTCTCCCATCAGAGGCTTCATCGAGCCAATGGTTAAAAACTAAATAAAGTGGATTTTTTACATTAGAGGCGTGGACGATAAACTGGCATCCTCCTAATGAAACCAACTGCTCGAAGAGGTTATTGTTATCTGGTATGACCCAGTAATATATGAAATCCTCTGTTACCCAAAAGATTACTTCATACCACTCTGCTTCATTTAAAGCCATGGAGCAATGGTTAGTGTTCTTACGTTCAGGGGCCACAGAATACCATGTAGTGATATAGCTACCTGCGCCCTCCCATTTAAGAGGATGGG
>JAGSHR010000281.1 GCA_029855985.1 Candidatus Njordarchaeota archaeon | reverse complement strand
TTTCCAGTTCACGTGTTGACAAAATCAACACTTGTTTTAAGGGATATAGATATTCTGAAGGAAATTGATGAGAAAGCAAGACTACCGAGTGATCTAGAGAACAAACTAAATCATAGAGCAATAGTCAATTTCTCGATATCCACACTCGATGTGAAAATCGCTAAAATATTAGAACCTGGTGCACCAAGCCCTATAGAACGGTTAGAGGCAATGAAAAAAATAAGTGACATAGGTCTCCTAACAGGTGTTTCATATATTCCAATATTACCCTATTTGTCGGATTCAGAGAAGCAATTAGAGGAGATGATTAAAACTGCCCGAGATTATAATGCAAAATTTATTTTTGTGGGGACACTTACACTATTTGGGAATGAGCCCCAGGACAGTAGAATATTATATTTCAGATTTATTGAAAAATACTACCCAAAGTTATTACCAAAATATAAGGCATTATACATGAGATCCTTCCAGCCGCCTAAAAACTACCAGAACAAGATGTTTAAAACAGTAAAACTAATAAGCGAAAAATACGGAGTAAAGTTAGGGTTAAAGTAACAATTGCGACTTTTTTAACATTTTTTAACGAAAAGAAGAATCTGTCATCAGAACTTTGAAGGCGTCTTTTTTAGTGATTTATTACGATTCTATTTTTTAGTTCTGTGAGTTTTATTGGATTAATTTTAACAATGAGAATTCGAGCTAGGTTATCTATAGGGGATTTTTAATTTCCCATGTGTCTAGCATAATTTATGGGAGTGGGGTTACTATGTTAATTGATGATAGGTTAATGGGATTTGTGGCTGCTTTCTTGGCTGCTCTAATGTATTCTTTTGCTTCTGTTTTGTATAGGAGCGTTTTGTTACGGCGGGATGCATTGCTCGTTACGCTTATTAGGGTGATTCCCGCTACGATTGTGTTCTTTTCTGTGTTAGCTTTTATTGGTGGGCTTGGGGAGGTTTTCTCCTATAGTCTAGATTTGTTTTTCTATGCTTTTGTTACTGGTAGTATTGGGATGGTTCTCGGGGCTTATTTTTACATGGTTGCACTGAAGAATGTGGGTGTCTCCATTGGGTATCCCATTTCTTTTAGTTATCCCGTTCACGTTGCCGTTTTAGCGGTTTTCTTTTTAGGAGAGGTCTTAACCGCATGGGTTGTTTTGGCTCTTGTTTTGACTATCCTGGGTATTACCGTCATTGCCAAGGGAAGCGGCGATGGTAACGTTGATGGTGATGTCTTGAAGGGTGTCATCGCAGCGGCTCTTGCTTCTCTTATTTGGGGAATCTCAACCGTTATCGTTAAGGTTGCTTTATCGAATAGTACTCCCCTTGGTTTTGCGGTTTTGAGGTTGCTTTGGGCTTCTCTCGTCTCTCTCCCCGTAATCGTGGCTAGGAGGGAGGAGTTGCTTAGTTACACTCTTAAGGAGTTATCGCTTGTTTCTCTAGGTGGGGTATTCGGAATAGGTTTTGGTCTTGTGTTCGCTCATTATTCCATTGAGCTTGTGGGTGCATCTATTTCCGCTATAATTTCTGCTTCATCTCCAGCTTTATCCATACTTTTGGCTTACCTTTTAGTCGGCGAGAAGTTAGATAAAGTGAATGGATTTGGTGTGCTCTTGGTTTTACTGGGAACGATTTTAGTCTTGTTCGGTTAAGCCGTTTTTCTAAAAAAGAGTTTTTTGGGTTAGTTTAATTCTTCCTTTATTTTGTCCACTAGTTGGTTCAATGGGATTTCCTCTCTTTTCTCAGTTTCCCTATAGTAGAGAGTGATCTTCCCTGTTTCAAGTTCTTTTCGCCCGAGAAACGCAACTATGGGTATACCTTTCTTTCTAGCATACTCTTGTTGCTTCTTAATGTTTCGCCTCATTAGATCAACTTGAACAGGCAAACCTTTTTCCCTTAATTGGCTTGCTATCTTCCAGGCGAAACTATATGTTTCCCTATCGAACGTTACAATGTAGAGTTTCGTGTAAGTCTTCTCCTTCAAGTTAAATAAGCCCAATTCTAAACCCGCATCGATTAGTCTTTCAACCCCAATAGTTGTACCTGTTGCTGGAAGATCAGGTCCACCATAGAGTTTTATTAGGTTATCGTATCTTCCCCCGCCCGTCAGTGAACCAATTGCTGGTTTTTCAACAACTGTTTCGAATATAGGTCCCGTGTAGTAGTCTAATCCCCTAACCATGCTTAAATCTAAGAAGAGTTTTGATTTGTCTATGACAAAGTCGAGCATTTCTCTTAGGTGATTTACTCCGTCTAGCACGTTTTGGTTGCTTGTTAGCTTTTCGATTTCGTCGAGCATTTCTTCTGGTTTTCCTCTTATTGATATTATTTCTTTGATTTGATTGATTTTTTCGTTATTCAAACCCAGCTTTCTTAACTCATCTTCTACCTCTTCAACTGTTAGTTTATCCAGTTTGTCAATTGTTCTGTAAACTGCCAGTATTATTTCCTCGTCCCCCAAATTTAATTGTTCCTCGAAGAAACCAGCTAGAATACGTCTATCATTTATCTTGATGATATAGTCCTTGAGATTGAATTTGTTCATGACGTCATTTATGAGGTTGAGTATTTCGGCATCAGCTTCTGGGTAAGGGCTACCAACGATATCCGCATCGCATTGTACGAATTCTCGATACCTGCCTTTTTTTGGTTTTAGTTCTCTTCTCCAAACAGGTCCTATGTGGTATCTTTTGAAGGGTAAGGGTATACTGTACGAGGCCACAAATCTCGCTAAAGGTACCGTTAAATCATATCTTAATCCGTATTCGATTTCGTCAAATGGGTCGCTGAACCTGAATATTAGTTTTTCCTCTGCTTCTTCTCCATATTTTCCGCTTAGGGTTTCCCATAACTCTACTGCAGGAGTTTCTATTGGGTCAAACCCGTACTTTATGAACACTTCTTCTATTTTTCTGAGCACTTTTTTCCTTAAGATTGCCATTTCTGGGGGGAAGTCCCTGAAGCCTCTTGGTATGGGGTATTCCTTTGGCATTTTGTTTCCCTATTTTCACTGTTAAATGCGAATAATATGTTGATTTTAACTTTTTATACCGTGCTGTGTTATTAATAGTTTCGGGCTTAAGGTATATAAGTCTGTTATATAAATGGTGTTATAAAATATAAATGAATTGTAAGACCGTTTTTAACCTTATAGTAGTACTCGCTAGAGGAACCAAAAATGAGCAAACTAGAAATAATTGACCTACACGTAACAGTAGAAAACAAAGAAATAATAAAGGGAGTCAACTTAAAAGTAGAAGAAGGAGATGTTATAGCAATACTTGGCCCGAATGGCTCCGGAAAAACCACATTAGCTCTAGCTCTCTTGGGTCACCCAAAGTACAAAATAACAAAGGGGAAGATAGTACTCGATGGAGAGGACATAACCAACCTAGAGATATACGAAAGGGCCCGACGAGGCCTTTACCTTGGCTTTCAATTTCCCCCAGAATTACCAGGGATAACCATAAAGGAACTCTTCCATTGGCTACTCTCCATTAAAGATGGAAAAGATGTTGCCCCAGTCATCACACCCATGATCGAAGAGAAAATAATAAAAACCGTTGGGCAAGCTTTTAACCAAGCAGGATTAGATATACAATTCTTAGAGAGAGACGTTAACGTGGGCTTCTCCGGAGGCGAAAGGAAGAAATTTGAGGTAGCTAGAGCACTAATTCAGAAACCCAAGGTAGCCATATACGATGAACCCGATTCAGGGGTCGATGTGGAAGCCCTAGATAAGATAGCGGAAGCGATTAGATACCTAGCTAAAACAGGGACAAGCACAATAGTTATCTCTCACTACCGCAGAATACTTAGAAAAATAATGCCAAACAAAGTATTCGTAATGTACAATGGCAAAATAATTGCAAGCGGTGGATGCGAACTAGTGAGACTAATAGAAGATAAAGGATTCTCCGAGGTGGTGAAAAAATATGGAAATTAGCATCATGGATATAAAGGAGCTATCAAAACAAAAGAAAGAGCCAAACTGGATGTTTAGATTGAGGCAAAAAGCCTTTGAAATAATAAAAGAGAAAAAATACGAAGCGCCATGGGATGAATGGATAGACGTAAACCAATTGGCCCTAGAGGGAAAAAAGATAGGAGCAGTAAACGACCTAGAGGAAGTCCCAGAGGAAGTGCAAACACTCCTAGATAAACTCGGAATACCGGAAGTTGAAAGACCAATACTAACAGGCCTATCTGTTAACGTTGACAACGAATTCATCTACAAAATGGTAAAAACAGATCTAGAGAAAAGAGGTGTAACACTACTATCAATGGAGGAAGCAGTCTCCAAATTTGACTGGCTAAAAGATTACTTCGCTCAACTTGTAAGGCCCGAGATGAGCGCAGCCGCCGCATACCACACCGCTTTTTGGAGCGGAGGTTTATTCATCCACGTACCAGAAAACGTGAAAATAAATTATCCGATCCAAGCTTACTTCCTAATAATCTCAGAGGGATTAAGCCAAACAGAGCACACCCTATTAATAGTCGAGAAAAACGCATACTTAAATTACATTGAGGGATGCGCGGCACCAGTTTTAGCCAAGTACTCAGTTCACCTAGGCGTGCTTGAAGCATTCGTCAAAGAAGGAGCAAATCTAATAGTGAAATCACTCGAAAACTGGATTGGAAATGTACACCATAGACCAATGAAGGGCGTACTAGTGGAAAAGGGCGGAAGCGTTGACATGTCCTCAATAACTCTCGGAGGAAAAACTGCAATAATGAAACCAAGAGTTTACCTAAAGGGCGAAAACGCAAAAGGCGTACTGAGATCAATAGGACTAATAAACAAAGATCGCTACGTAAAATCTGGTGGCTTAATCGTGAATGAAGCACCAGAAACATCCGCGGAACTATTAAATCGTTCAGTTGTCATGGATGAAGGAAGGGAAACCTACGAAGGAACAATCCACGTGAAAAAAACAGCGGTTAAATCAAAAGGACACATGGAGTGCAACACAATACTCATAGGCGACAAAGCTTTCAGCGAAGCAATCCCAATACTACGCACAGAAATCGATGACGTAGAATTAAGCCACGAAGCAACCCTCGGAAAAGTGGGAGAAGATCAACTAGTATACCTAGAGAGCATGGGTTTCGACGAAGAACAAGCATACTCCCTAATAGTAAACGGGTTCTTCAACCCAGTGATAAAAGACTTACCCATGGATTACGTAATCGAAATAAAAAAGATAGTCGAGCTAGCCATGCAAGGAGCATAAAAATCGTATCTTATTTTTTTCCATGTTCGAAATTTAATAGGAGGCCCGATATCGTTAATATACTCGTAACGGCCTTCTCAGATTCTTCGATTAACTTGATATATTTGGTAGCTTTTTCACGAAACCTTTCATGGTTAGTTAGTCAATAATAGAACACGTTAACGTCAATGTGTATCATTCTAAATCCTCCATAGCCTCAAGGAAAGAGTATGCTTCAATTAGTTTATCAATGTCATCAGTGCTTATCCTTTTAATGGGTTTAAACACGCCCTTTCCCCTTTCAGCTATTGATTTTGCCCGTTTTATAACAAGGATTTGTTCTTTAATATTGATCTCAACTAGATCGCCGGGTTTTAACCCTAAAATCTTCCTTAATTGCTTTGGAATATAAATTCTACCATTTTTATCAATTTTGGAAATGTTTTTGGCATTCAGAATGCTCACCATTTGGAATATAACCCTTAAAATAGTTAAAAATATCTACCGTTCAATTTTTTTATGGTAAAATAGGATTTTATTGTAAAGTTTTATTTTTATGCATATCCTCCATATTTGTACCATATGTGGCATGTTCCTTCTATTGACACCATGCATGGTCCGTATGGTTTTTCTGGTGTACATGCTTTACCGAAAAGTGGGCAGTCTGTTGGGACGGTTAATCCCAGTATTATATCTGCACATTTGCAGTTTTTCCTAAATCCTTCGTCTTTTTTTCTAGTTAAATTGTACACTTTCTCGGCATCGTATTTTTCTAGTTCTGTTTTTATTTCCCATGCACTTTTTTCTATTACCCCTATGCCTCTCCAGTCTCCGTCTGTAACTTCAAAGGCCTCGCTAATATATTTTTGGGCGAGTTTGTTTCCTTCCCAAGTGACCACACGTGAGTATTCGTTCATTGTTTTAGGTTCGTTTTTAACTAGGGCGTCTAGTATTTGGTAAATAGCTACGATTACATCGATTGGTTCAAAGCCCGCAACAACCACAGGTATATTGAAATCTCTGGGGATAAAGCTCCATGCGTTCGCTCCCGTTATCACTGAAACATGTCCAGGTGCAATAACACCGCTTATTTCATGTTGGGGTAGGTTGAGTACGAATCTTGTTGCGGGAACTGTTATTCTTAGCGCTGTCAATATGGTTAATCCATTAGGAATCAGCTTTTTAGCTATTCTGGTTGCATAAGTGGGAGCGGTTGTCTCAAAGCCCACTCCCAAGAATACAGCTTCTTTGACGCCCTGCGATTTGAATCTCTTTATTGCGTCAAGAAACCCAAAAACGATTTCAACATCTCCACCATTTGCTTTTGCGTCTAGTAAACTACTCTTGGAGCCTGGAACTTTAACCATATCCCCAAAAGTATATATTTTAACGCCTTCCGACGCTAGTTTAATAGCATTGTCTATCACATAAGAGGGGGCTATACAAACAGGGCACCCTGGCCCCGCTATGAGATTTATCGCATCGGGTAGCGTTTTTCTGATTCCATAGTAAGTTATTGTATGCTCGTGTGTGCCGCAAACATGCATGATGTTTATTTTTTCAATTCCTCGCTTGCGTAATTCTCTCACTAGTTTCTCTATTTTATTTAAAACAGCGCGATAGTACTCTTTTTTTCTCAAGGTTTCAATTTCGCCGATTAGATTCAATACGTTACAGCCTCCTCCATCTCTCTAAGAAGATTCACCAGTTCTTTGTATTCGCTTTCGCTTATTTTACCAATAATTGCACCAGCATGAACAATCACGTAGTCCCCATTTTTTATTTCGCTAACAAGCAAGCAGTCAACTTCCTTTTTAACCCCGTTAACCTCAACTATTGCAGTATCTTCTTTTACCTCTAAGACGATAGCAGGTATACCTACACACAATTTCAAACACCACTATGTTTCCCAATTTAAAATAAAGAAAAAAACGAATTAAAACAATTTAGGAAACGTGATCAAAAAAGGTTATTAGACTGGTTTAAGGTGACCCCACTTCTCTAGGGCTCTCTTCAATTCTTTAGAAACTTTAGCTTTTTCTTCCAAAGAAACCCCTTCTAAGTAAGCGTCAATTGCATCTCTGACTGCTTTAGCACCAGCCTTTGGTCCATCAGGATGACCAAGTACACCACCACCAACTTGAATTACGAGGTCAACTGTTTCATTAATCTTTAACACCTCTGGCAGCAAACCGGGATGCAATCCACCCGACGCCACAGGGAATATTGGCTTAATATGGTACCATTCTTCCCTCAAAAATCTGTTTATGTTAAGAACTTCTTCTTTTTCGGCTTCGAGCTTACCAACAATTGCCCCCGTGTGTATTTGGTCAACTCCAGCTAGTCTAGCTAACATTGCAACCACTAGCATTGTTATACCATGCTTCTTGTTTCTTGTGAAGGATGCGTGCATAGCCCTGTGAGCGTGAATCGCTAAGTTGAGGTCGCCAGCTATTTTTCTCATGTATTGCAGAGCGGCCCAACCAACAGTGATAATGTCAATCATTATGTAGTTTCCACCATAATCACTTACAATTTTTGCTCTCTTCTCCATGACATCAACGGGCCCCGTTATGTTTACTAAGTAACTTTTCTTCTCCCCTGTTTCATTTTCCACTTTTTCAATGGTCTTGAAGACTTTCTCGACACGGTCTTCAAACTTATTGAATTTCAAACTAGTCAAGTTCTCATCATCTTTGAGTAGGTCTATACCGCCAGAGAGAATTTCATATGCAACTTTCGCGGTTTCATCAGCATCAAAACCTATTTTGGGTTTTGGGACCGTGGCTAAAATAGGGCGTTTCTCGATTTGCATGAACTTTCTGACGCCTTCTATTCCAAACTTTGGTCCTTCAAAGTTTTTCACGTACTCATGTGGCAATTGTATACTAAGTAATCGCAAATTCTTGACCGCCCTCATCCCAAAGATGTTACCCGCAACGCCCGACAATAATTGCGGTATGCTGCCTGGCTCCCAAAGTTCTATAGGATATGCAACCTTTATAGTGTTTCCATCTATTTCAAATACTTTTGCCATAAGTCTTTTGACTCTGCTTGGAAGCATACTTAGAGTAGTCCATGTGCCCACGCTACTCTCCGAAGCAACTCTCCCAGCGGCTTCCTCTATTGAAATGTTTTCGCTTGGTTCAACATAGAATTCCGCGATGATATCGGTATCTCTCGGTTCATAATCGAGATCCACAAAGTCCAAGTACCAAGTTATTTTTTCTTTCAAGTTTTTCCCCCTTCTAGAAAAAGTAAAAATACTACAATGATGATATTACCGTTATTTTGGAAATAAATTTATCATACTTGTTGCATAGGTTTCCCGTTTTGATTAGAGCTAAAATCCATCGATTTTATTAACTCGTTTATTTTCTTAAGAGCACTAAGGATTATTTTCACGCCCTCTTCGCTTCGAATTGCCTTTTCTGCTTCTTTCCTCAATTTATCCATATTCTCAAGCATTTTCCTTATTTTATTAATATCTGCTTTTTCAATCAAATTACCGTGAAGGGCTCCGTCCAAATTGTAAAGTGGCTTTTCATCGGGAGTTATAGCGTGAATTTCAACCAAATTGTGCCTAATCTTCCTATTAAATGGTGTATCATCATCACATTGACCGTGTATACAGTAATAGTATGTTATAGCGGAACCAATAACATCATCCAAGTATTCCTCAAGAGTCTTCAAAGCATCCCATGGAGGTTTCTTATCAACAACAAAAACGAAGTCTATATCTCGACCAGAATGACCAACGTACCAAGCAGGACTGCCTGCAACAAAATCATGGTAATAGATCTCGAGAACTCTGACTCCGAGTTTTTTCTCCAATATGTAAGTTATGATAATCGCTAAAGGTTCTTTGTAACAGGATTTTAAGGCAACAAAATACTGGTATTTCTTGAAGTTTAAAGGGTCACTAATGTATTCAGGGGAGAACTCAGGTGGCGTATCTATTAGCACTTTGTAGGGTATCTTCATCCTATTGAGCTTCTCAAAAACTTTACCGAACAGGTACAGCTCGAGGAAATTCAAGGAACGCTCATCGATCATACCAACAACTCTTACATGAATCCTTGTGGCGTCTGAATTCAAAAGATATCAGAACAATATTAATAATCATGTTTTTTAAATCAAACGGTAAACCTCTATAAAAGTTCCCGCACTAGAATACATTGAGCTTAACAGTTTAAATCCACCTTTATTCAGTAGAAATCTCACTAGCCATGGTGCCCAAAGATAGTAACAGTGTCTCTCAGCTTCTACAAGGTCGTCCCTTATCTCCTCCTTTATGACAAGTACACTGATGCACCCGCTCTCATAATTATAACTGAAACTTACTTTTTTTCCACTAACGCTTTTAACGAATTCACCGCCCCTCTTTAACTGTTCCCAGATAAAATCCGAGAACTCTAAAATAAAGCTCCCGCCCTTTTTCAAATGTTTTTTCACGGTCCCCAAGATTAACTCAAAGTCTCCTAGAGAGAAATGGACTATGCTGTTTCCCATGAACAATACAGTATCAAAGGTTTCACCGAGATTCATGTCGGTGATATCCATTTTCACAAACTTCACATTTTTTAAGTCACTTGCGTTTCTTCTAGCTATATTAAGCATATCCTCTTGAACATCAACCCCGACAACGGTTTTCCCCATCTTGCCCAGTATTATTGAAGTTATGCCACCTCCACAGGCTAAATCTAAAACTTTTTCTCCAATAAATTCTGAGATACCGTTGAGGACACTCTTAAAGTACTCAACTCTACCCTTGGAGCTGATGTCACTAGGGTCATAGTTTTTTAGGCTCTCGAGATCCCTATAAAAATCCTCTAGACTCAATTTAGTCTCCCTAACAAACAATTGACGCTAAATGCTTTACTTGTTGCTTGTGTTAACCAATAGAAAGGTGTCGATATTTATAAGATATACTTGGCTTCCCTATCAAGGTGGAGTATTTCTGGATACCGCTCCTTGAACACGTATGTTACGAGGTTAGGTGGTATTATTCCGGCTTCAGAAATTATTCCCCTAATGTATTTAGGTTCTATAACCTCAAAAGCCGGGTTCAGTATTTTCACATTTTCTGGAGCTTCCTTCCATACTTCCTTGGGCGGTCTCATTTCAATTTCAGTTGAAACCCCATAGATCGTTCGAATATCCATTTTTAACAGGGTTGTAGCAATATAAAGAGGAACACTATGCTCCTTAGCCACCAAAGCAAGCAGATTGCTACCAATCTTGTTTATCACAGTGCCCACAGAAGAAATAGCGTCCGCCCCAATCAAAACGAGATCTGGTTTATACTTGTTGAATGCCCAGTGCATAGCACTGTCAACAATATGGTACACCTCAATTCCAGCTTCAGATAACTCCCTAGCTGTTATGCGCCCTTGATAAATGGGTCTCGTTTCAGTGGAAATTACTCGAACATTTTTCCCCATGTTTTTTGCCTTCAAAATAATTTGTGTCACAGTTGATGAGTGGCAGTGTGTTACTATTGTTGCTTTTTCTGGGATTAGCCGACTTCCAATGTCAATAATTTTCTCAAAAGAAGACTTCAACATATTCAAGTAGCTATCCGCTAAATGGATTATCAGTTCCCTATCTTTAGCGGGATCATCTGTTTTTAACTCCACATATCTATTGTAAACATATGTTAACCCATTAAACATAGCTGGTTCTGTTGGTCTAGACTTTCTCAGTATGTCAATACTCATGGTGAAAAGATCGCTTACCTTGTCTAGAGGCGATCTCTCTATGACAAATTTTATTGTCTCTATCGCTTTGATGGCTATCGTTGTCGCTCCTTTAATCTTCATACTCTTAATGTCATTTGCAACCTTCTGAACATGCGTTATTAGGTCTTCGTTGAACAACTGCTTCACCACATTAAGATTAAGATACTGCTAGAAGAAAGGATATTTCATCAAATATTTCTATAAAGAAAGGTCAATTAAAACATTAAGTGTCATTGATTCTCCATCATATTTTGATTATGTTATCCCTCCTTTTTCTAGTTAGTTTGAAACTGTGATTGTTTTTGGTTGGGTAGAAAAATTTAATGTATAACATTTGCCATAAAGATAATGTTTAAAAATAAAATCGATATATGGGTATTTTAAAGTAAATCTCCTTTTTTCGAGGCGCTTCGAAGTGCGTATGGGAAAATCAGCTTTTATTTTGTTAACAATAGCCCTAGTCCTCTTGGTTTTTCTCCTCTTAATTCCATATTCGGGAGCCCTAATTGTGTATATCTATAAAACAATAGGTTTCTCCAATACGGATGCAATAATCTTAACGTTCATAACATACATGGTACTGTTTTTCATAGACTTTTACACGCTCTCAGGGTTCAAAAT
>JAGSHR010000002.1 GCA_029855985.1 Candidatus Njordarchaeota archaeon | reverse complement strand
GGCATAGCGAAGCGGATTTTCCAGCTATCTCCGCCTATTGAACATTTAAAAGACGCCTGTACTAGATGTCCTCGGGCCCGTCGTCTAGCCTGGTTAGGACGCCGCCCTTACAAGGCGGAGGTCCGGGGTTCAAGTCCCCGCGGGCCCACCAAGTTGAGGGCGGTTTATTGTGCTTGTTCTGTTTGTCTCTTAGTGAGCTAACTACCTCATCAGCTATCGCCTTCGCCAAGCGTCGGAGTAGGCGTGGTGTTAGGCGGTAGTTAACTACGGATGCGTGGTTAACTACCTCGTGCTTGACCATCTGGTAGAGCCTCGCCATCTCCTCGAGGGGGCCGATGTACTTGGTGACTACCTCGCCGTTTACTTTGGCCTGGTCGTAGACGTAGAGCCTGCCCTTGACCCGCTTGACGACTATCGCCAGCTCTACCCTGTATGAGTAGTTAACTTCTCCCTCATTATTCATCCACCAGTTTTTGTATATCCCTTCCCGCTATTCACGTACATTATGGTGTCCCCGAGTGCTGATAAGCGCTTCAGAAGGATTGTCGTAGGAACGTTTTAGAGAACTAATTACTTTTAGTATAGTGTTCGTTGCCTAGTTTCTTTAAGGGCTTTTTCAAGGTTTCTTCTCTGCCTTAGATACTCCTCTATTTCTCCCTTTCTTATCTTTTCTCTTGTGAGGTCGAACTCTTTTGTACTTGCCTTAATCTCTTGGAATGTTGTAATACCTCTGAGTCTTCTAATTTTTTCGTATGCCTTTCTTATATCTTTATTTTCCTTTATTGTTTTGCTAATATCTTTTATTTCTCTTAATAGGAGTTCTTTGTTCGATAGTATATCTATAAGCTCTTTTACTTTGGGATCCTCCCTAGTTATCCCCGAATCACTAAATAGTTTTAGAATTTTATC
This sequence comes from Candidatus Njordarchaeota archaeon, assembly GCA_029855985.1. The sequence continues at coordinate 3,333 of JAGSHR010000002.1, read as the reverse complement.
TCTTTTAAGTTCTGTTATTGGAAAAAGTCGAAGTTCTTCGCGATTCATGAGTTTTAGGTTGAGTGTTATTTTTTCTGGAATTCCTTGGAAAGGTCTCTTGAGACGGGTAGCAATGATATCCATCCCTTTGAAGGGTAAAAGGTGAGGTACTGCGAAATTGCTTATATTTGCCATATACTCGTCTCTTGGTGTATCAATCATTATGAAAAGAACGTCTTTTTCAGCGTATCGTTCCTGTAATGTAACATAGTTTCCAAGGCTTGTTCTGATTTTTCTGTATTTAAGACCAATAACACTAAGTCCTAATTCATCTATCAGATAGTTTAGTGTTTTTCTAAATGCTGATTCACTCAATTTCAGATCAACCACGGGAATCGCTTGAATATCGTAGGTTTCCATGGACATAATAATCTGTTTTATGGTTTCCCTAAAATCAGGTGCAGCGAAGTCCACAGGTGGTATCAGTAGTGACATAGTACTGTATGTCTCGAATGCGTCAGGTGCAGAAAAAGCGAGCGGTAGCATTATACCATAAATCCTTCGGTATATGTTAGGCGAGCTTAATGTCTTTCGTAATAATTCCCCAGTTGGGTAAAAATAAGGGATGATATAATGATAAGGATAAAGTTCTCCACTTAATCTTTCTAGTTCTAATAATTTATTTCGGAAGAAGCTGTTTAACTCATCATGAACGTATGTTTCTTTTCTAACTCGTATGGGGTAGTCTGCAATAACTATATCGTTTTCTAACTTAGCTCTTGTTGGTCCGTATCTTTTGCTTTCGATATCCTTTCTTGTGGCTGCCCTTAATGGAGTTTTAACTGTTCTAAATCTCTTTATATCTATATCTACGGTTCGCGAGATAACAAGAGTGCCGACTTTGATCACTTCTTTTATCTTAGGTATCATCAAGCTTCTGTCACACCCCAATCAATGTGTATGTATTTTTCTTTTAGTTCTGATTTGTCGGTGTATTCTTTGTAATGTTGGTACACGTATCTTAAGATACCGTCATGTCCTAGTTCGTCAAGACCTTGTCTGAGGTCTTTCAGATGCTTAATGAAATTTTCTCCAAGAGCATCTTTAATCTTACGGATTACATATCCAGCTAGCTCCTTTCCTTTTCTTGTGAGCATGTATTTCGCTATACGTTTGTATCTTTTGTTAACGACTTTGATGTATCCCAGTTCCTCCATAAATTCTAGAAGTGTCGCTATTCTAAAACTATACGGTCCATATTTAAATGGCACAAAGTGTGGATCAGTGACATACACCTTATCTCTAAGTTCTTGGAGAAATAGAAAGATTTCTTTTTGAAGGACGACCTTCCCAGTGACTGGTTTATCGACTATTCCTAGAACTAAAAGTATTAGCTCATCTTCTGTTAACGCTACTTTATCCTTTAATTCGTTCCTTATATTATTTACTTCTGTCACGGCATCTTTGAATGATATATATCCAGTATCGTTCTTCTTTTTCATGAGACATCACCCAGATCGAAATAACATTTGGGGATAGAGCCACGTGACGTGTTCAAACGTTATATACTTAATTCCTTCACCTTTATCACCCTCGTATATACGTCCATGTAACACAGCTTTTCTAGTATGTTTGCCTTTCCGAACCTCAATCACCACCCTAATAAACCTATGACTAACGGGAGTTCTAAGTTTTCCCTTTATTTTGGAGATTTTTTTCTTGAGACGTTTTTTAAATGTAGTGAAGGGATCATCCTCAGGCTCAATTACGCCTATAATCATAGAAGGAAGTTTTTCTAAATCTATGTCATTAATCGCAAACCACTCAATTGCTTGTTTCGTGAATCTTACAAAGCCTTCGTATTTGAAGAAACTATAATCACCACCGAAATCAAAATATTTGTATTTTCTCTTACAAAAGTCGCATCTCACGCGGTAACTAGAGAATGTCTTTGGTATCCCGCCAAGGGTTATATGCCCACTAATGTATCGTGATCCTACTCCTAATGAAAAATGGGGTGTGCTTTGATAAATTCGTATCAAATTACCGCAGTACGGACATCTAATTGTTAATAAATAGCTATTCATGATAATGTCCTCCCCTTAATTGTGCCTCTATGTGCCGCCATCTCCATCCTAAGTTAGTTTAACTATGAGCTATCAAATAAATATGTGAAAGATTTCTCTGCATATTCTAGAAAAATAATAAAACCGTTTTGGGCTTTTTCACTGTAAACCACGCTCTGCCTCGCATGATCTCTAACAGCCGTTGTCAGCCCTATCATCGCTAGTATATTCGGTAAGTCGTGTGCCCCTTATGAGGTGCATTCATCTGCACCCTCTCCTTTAATCATGTAGAAGTTGATGCACGTTGTTCTGGATAGTCTAACATCCCCATAGTGCCATGCTCTCTAGCGAGGGAATCTAACGATCGGTATCCAAGATAGCTGAGACTATTGGGCCTAGAGATCTCCAATGTTTTGTTCGTTCTTACTAGGCAGTGTTTCCTCTGTTGGTCTTGCTCAAGATACCTAGTTCATTTGGTGTCACGTTAAGAGGCTTCACAAATAGTAAGAGAGTTGGCGTCATTATCTTTAGACAAGAACTTAGTGCAATCCTCATAGACCATAGCATGCGTTTACTCAATTACTACTCATTCGCTCTACTCCGTCGGACGTAATGATTGGCGGTTTTGGAAAATATCCTGCTCTCAAGCTATTTCTTGAAATTCTTGAAAATTAGTTATTTATTGGAGATCCCATAGTGATGCGGTAAACTCCGCTCCAGAAAACTTCATTGTCCTCGTCGCCGCCTTAACAAGGCGGAGTTCAAGGTTTGGTCTCATTAATGTGATTGGATAATATCTGGCAATCGGTACATCGCTAGCTCAAGGAGGCATGTAAGAGTATCGTTGATTCGCTTTACTACAGAATCCATCGCTCTTTATATAATTCTCATAGGATATCCCAGATTGAAATTTTACTACATATACCTAATAGTAGTATCCCCACCATGTGTGTTCTTCCGTGTATTGGTTTGTTTTGTGTGCTTTGCATGTTTTTCTTAGGGGGCATTTGTGGCATTTTGGTTTTCCGTGTGTGCATGTTTTTCTTCCGTGTGTCCAGAGGTAGTCGTCTAGGACGTATGGTCTTGTGTTCGCTGATCTCGCTATGAGTTTGTAGGCTTGTTTTACGGCCTGCCTTATTCTTATGTCTTCTTCGTCGCTTACTTCGGCCCCTCTCGCTATTTTCTGTTTTAGTTCTCCGTGTAGTTGCACGATCCCTAGCCTTAGGGCTATTCTTGTTAGGTGGTTGTCTACCGGGACTTCCTCGTTCCAGGGGTCTCGGTGCTGGAG
>JAGSHR010000185.1 GCA_029855985.1 Candidatus Njordarchaeota archaeon | reverse complement strand
TGAAAAAGAAGATTGCCGTACTCATGATTTTGCTTTTTTTGTTAACACCTTTTACCATATCATCCAGCATTCACAGTACAAAGTTTCAAGTTTCAGAGCTTAATTCCACTCAACACAGAATAGAGAGGAAGATAAGTGAACTACAAGGGGATACCATTGTTCTCTTTAAGACACTAGAGATAGCTAAAAAAGTCAATTTGCAGTTAAATGGAAAAAGTATATTGTTCGAACCGCTACCAATAATCTATATAAACGACATGTTAAAATCATCGGAAAAAGGCGTATTACAAAAATATGATAAATATATAGTATACATTGGCCCCAACCACCATTATAAACTCCCATCCTTTAAACTAGCTAAATCACATAACAATGATACCCTTAAACCCACTACGGTTGAAACTCTAAACACGATTAACGCTACTCCTCTCCACAATGCAGGTATTAAGGGCGATGGTGTAAGGATAGCAATTATTGATACAGGAATTTGGGCAGACCATCCAGATCTGAAGGGTCGTGTTATTGCTCAGCAATCTTTTATAAAAAGAATTTATGGGTATCCAGTTGACTCTAGCGATACCTCTGACACTATTGGTCATGGTACCCTTGTTGCTGGTGTCGCTGCTGGAAATGGCAAACAGAACAGTGAATATATTGGAGTTGCACCCAATGCTTATATTATTAATGCAAAGGTGTTCTATGGAGACGAAAACAACTATGTGGCCACAGATGCAGGAATTATAGCTGCAATTACTTGGTGTGTTAATGAAGTTCACGCTAATGTAATAAACTTGAGTTTAGGGGGACCAGCACAACTTAGTGACCCTTTGTTAATTGCAATAGAATGGGCCGTAAAGAAAGGAACAATTTTTACTGTAGCAGCAGGTAATGAGGGGGACAATGGCAGGGGCACTATGCAGATTTCTACTCCAGGTGTCTCTAAGTTTGTAATTACAGCGGGAGCAACGGATGCTGGAGGTAATGGTATCGAGAGTTATTCTTCCCTAGGTCCAATCATGGATATGTCCATTAAGCCAGATGTTGTTGCACCCGGGTACGTTACAGCACCTGCTGCAAAAGATGTTTTAGGCGGTTACTATGAAACAGTAAGAGGCACCTCCTTTGCCGCCCCGCACTTGGCTGGATCTGTAGCACTTTTACTACAAGTCTTAAGGCAAAACAATGTTTCATTCAGTAACGGTGTTTACTATACAGCATTGATTAAAACTGTTTTAATGAATACTTCTAGGTCTCTTGGTGCTCCTGACCCTGCAGAGGGTGCTGGTTTAATTAACGTTGGTAAAGCATGGTCCCTCCTAAAGGACATTAAGTCAAATTCACCCTTACCCCTTATCACATCTATACTTCCCAAAAAATTGCCAGCTGGGTACTCTTTTCCATGGAAAGAGAAATTATTCTTGGGCATGAGACTTGAATTTAACTTCACTTTGTATTCCACAGTAAACACTTCTGTAAACTTAGAGGTTTCTGGGAACATTAGTTCAATATTCAAACCCATATCTGTGAATGCAACCGCTCCACATCAAAATATACCAATAATTTTAAGTATACCGGAGAATTTGTCTCTCGGTTATTATAGTGGAAACATAACATTCAAAGCAGGAGGATCCGTTATTTACATCGTTCCCGTCCACTTCCAATTAGCCGCACCAAGGGGATTTATCTTATTCGATTTGAGACACACAAGTTGGCTAATTGACTCAAAATACGGCCAATTTAGACATTACTATGAGTTAGCAGAATCCCTAGACTTCGGGGTTGAACAAATATACTGGAATAGCCCACCACTTACTTTTGACATGTTGAAAAAATATGACCTAATCTTTATGCCAGATACAGCGTCATATTACCAAATATATTTCGAAAATGGAACACAAAGTGACCTTGGATCAAAATACATAACACCTAGTGAAATAGATGCTTTAGAGAGATACGTACAAAATGGGGGCAGTATTATATTTGTGGCAATGTTCCCTATTGAAGAAGACAGTGGAAATAATCTAACAAATATTAATGAGTTCGCTTCAAAATTTGGGGTCCTTTACTCCGATCAGATTATTGAACAATCAGATCCCATCTCCTCTGTCGTCTTAGAAAACCCCTATTTCGATGTGGGAGGCGAATATTTACCGTTTGTAGGCGGTTACATGAATATAATCGATAAGGGAGTCTCAGATAGTCTAATTGAAGTGGCCATGTTTGGGAAGAGGTATACTGTGGGGGCTATCCACGTAGACGGCTCTGGTGGCTTTGTTTTATTGACGTCAACAAACTTTTTCTTTGATAATTGGTCATTCGAGGGCGCCTATCACACCACTTCAAATGAGGCTTATTACACAAGACGTTTCCACACTGCAGTGTTGGATAATATTGGATATAGAAAGAACATCTTAATTAATCCGTTGAATGCAAATGTTACGTTTGGACAAAGGGTCTATGTGAATATAACAATCGTTGACTTGAACTATACAAACCTTGAGGTTTATTACCGTGACCGTATTGGAATAGTTAGGTTAACTGATTTGCAGCAGATTGGTCCGAACTCTTATAGGGTTAGTTTCGTTCCGAGACATGCTAGGGATGTCGCTGTTATCGCAAAAGTAACGTTGAGTAACGCTAGAAATGTGTCGAGAGCTCAAGTTATCTATATAGAGCCCTCTGAGACAGTCACTCCAGAGTTAAATGGTTTCTCTCCTCAAAATAACTCTAAAATAACGATGGACATCTATGAAGTAGACTATTTTACTGTGGTGCTTAATTTTAGTGACAATTTTGAGGTGCTCCCGAATGTCACCGATGTGTACTGCATTTTAGAAACCAAGTTTACTCGGGTCTCTCTACCGGTAACCGTTAATTGGACGATAACAACGGATAAACGAGCTGCTACAGTCAAGCTATTGGTTGATAAAGAAGTTATAATAAACAACGTGTTGTTGGCGTCTAGCGTTAAACTTGTATTTTATGTTAAGCTTTACGATGTAAACTTGAATACACTATCGATAACCTTAAGTTATACTTTAACTCAAGAAGGAACGTCGACAGTTTTAATTGCGAGTGCGCTTATTTTCTTCATAATGGTTCTCGTACTTATGGTTGCCATTATTCGCAAATCCAGAGAAATATCAAAAATCGAGACAAACATATTCTATAAGTGGTAGAAATGAGTTAAAATTTGGAAAAGATAATTCTCCAAAACTTTAAACATTTTTTCTAAGCAAAATACGAGATAATCAACGCCCATAAGGAATTCTATTGAGAGAAAGATCACTAATGTGGTTAATAGTAAAATGTCTCTCCAATTGAAGACTCTCTCCAAGTAAATAACTTTTTTTCTCACCCCGAATTTCTTAATGTAGAGAGCCTCAGTTAAATAGTTGACTCTCCACAATATGGAAGACAAGAACACAGTGACAAAAACAATAAGATTTCTCGGCCTAAAAAGATGACCCCGAATCTCCCCCTTGAGATATAAAGCATCCAAAGTATCTCTAGCATCTTTCGCCACTAAGGGAACAATATTAGATGCTATTGCTATAAGGGAAACTATTCTTCCTAACCCCCCAAACTTGTTAAAAAACGATGCTAGTTCCTCAAAATCAATGGTTAAAAACATTATTGACAAAGAGAAACTTATATTGAGCACCCTAAAAAAGACAATGAGTGCATTGTTTAACCCATAGTAAAAATAGGTTATAATCGTGAACGCGAATAATGGAATAGAAACAGCTTTAATCGTTTCAAGTTCCTCTCTCATTAAACCTGATGCAAGGATCATCCCCACTAAAAAACACGCCTCAAAAATTATTTCCCTTAAATCTAGGAGAACAGTTACTGCAGCCATCAGAGTGAATACAAGCAGGTTAGTAACTGGGTGAGTTCTATGAAGGAAGGTTTTTTTGTCTCTATATGTGAATCCCAAGTATAGGCTCTTCAACATGAATGACATAAAGCGTTCACCTTTTACTTGATTTGATCAAATCTAACAACGTCTTGGCCACAACATTGACATCTAGTGAATCCACATCGCTAAATACGCCAACTTTCCTTAATAGTTCTGCCAAGGGATGGTAGAAATGGTAGTTTTCATTGGTCTCACTAGAAGCACTTAGGAAAAACCTCGTTGGAGAGCCCTTAAACACTATTTCTCCCTTGTTGAGGAGTGTTACCTCTTCAAAACCAGGGATGATCCTCATATCATTGGTGGCCACAATAAATTTCCTGTCCTTGTATTTTTCAAACAATTCAATCAAGATCATCCTATATTTGCTGTCCAAACCTATTGTGGGTTCATCCATAAAGATATATCTTTTACCGCTAAGCAACGCAGACAGAACGGAAACGACTCTCAACTCGCCTTCGCTCAAATGGAGAATCTTATTTTCCATTTTATCTTTTAGACCAAACATCTCCAAAACATTTTTAACATCACCTATGTCACAATTACCTCCACATGAGTTAACTAATTCTTCTTTGACTGTTGGCCCAAGTAGCACGTTTCTAGGGTTAATAGGCACAAAGAAAAAGTATTTATTAGCCATCTTTCTCGTTAACTTTCTATTATCAAAGAGTATAACGCCCTTTTCGGGTTTCTCCACTCCCATTAATAGCTTTAAAAGCGTGGTTTTCCCCGATCCATTAGCCCCTATAATCGCGACAGACGACGCATTCAACTCTAGATTAAGATCTTTGAATAACCAATCATTCGAAATGGGGTACTTAAACCATACGTGGCTTAATTTGAACATTTTACATCAGTCTTTCCAGCACTTTGAGGGCTTCTTCTATAGTTAATGGAAGATGTTTGATCTCCATGTTTAACTCTTTTTTTAACTCTAAAAACAACTCGGCGATTAGCGGGATGTCCACACTATTCATTTGCCATACAACTTCTCTAGGGTCTCCTTGAGATTTGACAATACCGTTATCTAAAACTATGCATTCTTTGCTTCTATAAAGTAGTAACTCTAAGTCATGCTCAAACACTATGATTAACCTTTCTCTGCTCAATTCGCTTAGCAAATCAGAAATAATCTCTTTTGTTGGAGGATCAAGGCGCGAAAGGGGCTCATCCAACACCAATATTCTAGGATTCCTCGCAAAGAGAGCGGCAATCTCAACTCTCTGAAGTTGACCAGCACTTAACTCCGTGAGAGGTTTATTAAGCAAATCACCTAACTGAAACTTGATTACCAGTTTTTCCAGCTCATCTAAAATTTCATCGCGCGAATCAACGGAGTATTCTAGTGAATCGATTAACTCCCTCTTAACTGTTGATGAAAAGGCGTACAACTCCGGTTGCTGACCCAGAAAACCTACACGGGCAGTAAGTTTATCAAAATCCGTTTGAGGATCAATCGCTTCCCCATCTATCTCAATTACTCCCCTCAGAACTCCCCTATAAATCCTTGGGATTAAACCTGCAATTATTCTGGCCAAGGTAGATTTACCAGAACCACTTGGACCAGATACCAGGTATAAACCTGTTGAGGAAAAAGATAAATTAATGTTTTTTAGCACCCAGTCCCTTGACGAACCGTACTTAAACCAAAGGTTTTTAATCTTCAACATTGTAGCCCATCCTTAATAACCCAAAGTACACTGGCACCGCTACAACTATCCCAACTATAACTTGGAAAACATTGTACGGAACTTCAGCTAATGCGCTTGCTAGATTGGTTAGGAAAATTTCGTATATAAAGTACCCTGTGATCATTATCGCCCCACCGACCGCGCATGATAGGGCAGCAACCCAGTTTTTAGCTTGAAATTTCTCCTTTAGTACTCTGAAGAGTTTGGCGGTAACGTAACCCTCTGCCCCCTTAACAACGAGAGTTGCAGGTGCATATATTGGAGCGCTAACTAAATCAGCTAACATTGATCCAACACCTCCAGCGACGGCGCCAACGAACGGTCCGCCTATAAGTGCTGCGAGGTAAACCCCTATTTCCCCTATGTTAAAGTATCCTTGCGTTGCTGGTATTGGTAGAACTATTGCTAAAGTAAAGACAAATATAACAGCTATAAACACAACGGTAAGCGATAGTTTTTTGTAATCAATTTCTTCCAACTGTATCACCTTGATATTATTTTAGTTAGCTTTAAATCATTTAGATGCATTTCTAAATATATAGGTTTTAGCCTATACATAGGTGATAAACATAGAGAAACGCAAATTTCACTTGAAATGCCCCATATGCAACTCTGAATATGAGAGCATAGAATTAAACACATGTCCTAAATGTGGTGCACCACTCGAACCAATTTACAACTATGACACCATCCAACGAACAATCAATAAAGATACCCTCTCTGACAGAAAACCAAGCATGTTAAAATACATTGAACTACTCCCAATAGCACCAAGAGAGATAACTCAACTACCAACGCTTGGAGAAGGATGGACTCCACTGTTAAACCTTAGAAAACTGGGAAAAAACCTAGGTGGCTTAAACCTTTTCGGTAAAAATGAAACCCTAAACCCGACTGGATCATTCGTGGACAGGGGAGTCGTTTTAGATACTTTTAATGCAATCAAACACAATTACAAAACTTTAACCGTTATCTCCTCCGGAAACTTGGCAGTATCAACTACGGCATATGCTCGAAGGGCTAATCTTAAATCTCACATTATCGTAGTTGGGAAAATCGAGTTAGGGAAACTTTACCAGATATTAGCATATAATGCGGATATAGAGCTTGCAAATAATTACGAGGAAGCACTAGAGAAGTTTAAGAATTTGAAAAAAACATACCTAATTGACACAGGTAATCCATATTATAACGAGGGGTTAAAAACCATTGCTTTTGAAATAATAGAACAGTTAAATTGGAACCAACCAGACTTCATTATAATCCCCACAGGCAGCGGAGCCCTCTTCCACAGTATCTGGAGAGGCTTTAATGAATTCAAAAAAGTAGGGATAATCGATGAAATAGAAACCAAGTTTGTGTCAGTTCAAATTGACCAATGCAAACAACCAAATTTGTTAGGAGAAGAAAAACGTGTTTTCCCTATTGAATCCGCATCATTCCTCGACTTATGCCCCATTAAAGCCACGCATTTAAGTGTTGTAAGTAGGGATCTGGAACTTAACCAGGGAATCAAACTCACTGTTAAGGAAACCGAGGTCTTAAAGTATCTTAACGAGATAATTAGATCAACCGGTTTACTTTTGGAACCTGCTTCTGCCACAGTCTTCTTAGCATATAAACAATTAATAAACGACGGGGTTATCGATTCAACAGATAACGTTGTTACCGTGCTAACTGGTGGTGGCTTGAAGAACTTTGCGTTTCTTAGATCAATCCCAAGCAAAGAAAAAGACATATTGATCAGGTTTATGGAGGAAGCGTTCCAAGACTATGGTAAAGGCGAAATCGGCAGAACCAAAAAGTTGATACTTAGAATCATTAAAGAATGCAACTCTTGTCATGGTTTCGGAATCCTAAAAAAACTCAGAGATAAATTCAACTTGAGAATA
>JAGSHR010000274.1 GCA_029855985.1 Candidatus Njordarchaeota archaeon | reverse complement strand
CTATTGTAGAAGGGCTTAGAACGGAACTCTTGCGGAAAGAAGAAGAGATAATTGGTAGACTGGAAAAATGGCTTGTATCAACTCTAATCAGGAGGCTAATACACTCGTTCATAATGGATTTAGATAAAATTGTTCAAAGTGCGATAGAGTTAAAGGCGGATGAAGCCGAAGAAAGGATAAGAAAAATAGTTCAAGAAGAAATAAGACGCGCAGAAGAACGCATAAGAAGAGCCGAAATGCGTGAGAGAGTAGAAAGAGTTATACCTACACCTATTCAAGCATCGCCTGAGGAAGCAGGAAGCGAAGCTGAGCTTCGAGTTCAGCTCCGTGAATGCAAAGCCAAAATTGCTGATTTAAATGATAGATTGGGAAAACTCTTTAATCTAATGATAAAATTTGAACCGAGGATCCAAGCGCTACCTATAATAGAGCAATTTGGGGAAATAAGTGTAAATGACTTATCAAGAATGATTAATATTGAGAAAAATCATTTAATGGAGTTTTTGAAGGCTACAAGTCACGCAGGGCTAACTGTAATTCGTGGTGAAAAAATAAAAGTTTTAAAACCAATATTCAAAAGAGGATAGTTTAACTAGGAGGTGTTGTAATTGACAGTGAAGACAAAATCCACGAATGTATACCTCGTGGCTACTGTTAAAAAACTGAAAAAGCTTGCTAGCGAAAAGAATGCTAATATTTGGAAGACTGTAGCTGAATTCTTAGAGAGGCCTAAGAGGAAACGCGTTGCTGTTAATGTATCGAAGATAAATAGGTATACCAAGGAGGGTGAAACAGTTATAGTTCCTGGGAAAGTGCTTGGAACAGGTGAAATAGATCACAAGGTAAACGTAGCTGCGTTTTCCTTTTCAAGTACAGCAGTGGAGAAAATCAAAAAAGCCGGTGGCACAGTAATGACTATAGACGAACTAATCAATATCAACCCGAAGGGAAGCAATATGAGAATCATAATATAGCTTGAATTTTAATGTTATAGAGGTGTAGAGGTATGAACAAACCCATTATTATTGACGCAACAAACATGATTTTGGGGAGATTAGCTGCTAGAGTCGCTAAGATGCTATTAGAAGGAAAAAGGATTATTATAGTAAACGCTGAGAAAGCTGTTATCAGTGGCGAACCTAGCATGGTTATTAATAGGTATAAGGAGTTATTTGAAATAAAGTCAAGAAGAAATCCTCGAAGAGGACCATTTCAATACTCCAGACCCGACCTATTCGTTAAAAGAAGAATACGAGGCATGCTCCCGTACAAAAAGAGAAGAGGAAAACTTGCATTTAGAAGATTAAAAGTCTATGTTGGTTTACCTCCAGAGTTCGAGAAAGCAGATAAAGTTGTTTTCCATGAGCTAGATGCCACAAAGAGGCTTAGGTACAAATGGATAACAGTTGGGGATCTCCTTAAGAAACTTGGTTGGTCTGGAAAAACAGAGTGGAAGAAAGTGAGTTTGGCGAGATAAAGTTTACTCCCATGGTTTTTTATTTAAATCAACTTTTTCTAATTGTTTGAGTACATATTCCCGAGTTTTATCTGGGGTAGGAAAATCGTACACTATTTTTCCGTTTCTTATAAGGGGCTTCATTAGGGACTCCGCGTTGTCACATGGTTTTTCTTCGTCCTCTCTTGTGACAATATCATAGAATCCATTATCGGAATAACACCTCCAAACTTTTTTGATTCCATCAAATTTGCCTCTTTTTGTTATAGGAACCCAACTATTATCCCTCATTATTGCCGTTATGTCCATTGCAAAATCTATTAACGGAGCATTTGATATTGACGAGCCCACCCCGAAACCCGATACTCCAGCTTTTATTAATTCAGGAATATCATCCTCGTCAATACCACCAGAAACCAAAATTTTAACGTGCCCATAACCCTTCGTTTTCAGTTTCCAAATAGCTTCTCTCACAATTGATGGAAAATCTCCCCGCCTACTTCCTGGTGTATCAAATCGCACCCCCCACACTTTATCAGGCCCAACGGCTTCAATACCCCTAATTGCTTCTTCAACTTCATCGTAGAAAGTATCAGACAACAAAATCCTTGGAACCTCCTTAGGCACATACTTATCAAATGCTATCCACCCGTACTTGTGATCACCCTTCTCAAAGCGGTAAATAATCAAGAGACTATGAGGCATCGTCCCAGAAGGCTTTTTCCCTAGTATCTCCGCGCTCAATATTACAGATACACCATCACATCCCCCTATATACGCATAATAGTCAATAAAAGGTGCTATTGCTGGATGGTTTCTTCGCGCACCAAACGATAAAACCAATGTTTTTCCAGCGACCTTCCTGATTCTCGCAGCTTTTGTTGCAAAACCGGACCCTGCAGCTAAGAAGCCCAACATTGGGGTTTCATATAGTAGGAAATCCGTATATCTCCCCCTAATATTCATTACAGGCATTCTAATTCCGTTAATATCCTTATCAAAAATTATTGTACCCTCTGGAATAGCATCTATATCAACTGGTAATCCCTCAAATAGCTTTGCTACATCCCTCAGTCCCCCAAGAACTACCCAAGGGTACCTCCTCGGTTTTTTAGGAAAACCACTTACTGAAACCTCAGCGTTTACTTTTACATCGGTTAAACCATCACCTTTTAGCACTTCCAATGTTCGAATAAAGTATATATCCGTTGTTTTAGCATTTTTTATTTCCTCTGCCGTGGCAATGATAAAATCTCTGTTATTCAATTATGACACCATAACACTATTATCAACCTAGATTTATGCAATTAATATCAGATTTATAAAAACGGGGTATAGGAGTATAAAGGAAAATAAGCGTCGTAGCTTAACTATAAAAACATTTTGAAAAACTAGATGTATTTCTTCTCGATTATGGATCTAGATTTAAAGTAATTAATTTCTCTTTTTCTGATCTCTTGCAATAGGGTTCTTTTACTTGCCGCATACTTGCCCAATATCTCTATAGCTTGTTTTATCCCTATACCTGTTGCAACAATAGGGTAAACTGCTATGTATCCATAAGCAGATATGAACCGAGAGATAGCTTCCATTTCCCTATATTTTCTCTGTTCATCAGCGCTTAAGGGCTCACCTTTAATGCGCTTATTAACGATTTCATCAAGTGTTTCCCACTTTCTCACGGCGGTTATCCTATTTGATCCACATTTATCACATTTCGTAGGGGTATTTGCTACTTTATCTATCCATGTTTTCCCGCATGTTAAGCATATAAATTTGGCTTCTCTATTGAGCAGTCTTTCTTCATATTTTCTCTCAACTAAGTATTCCACGTCTTTAATAACAACGTTCGCTAGGTTATTGGATGCTAAGGATATCGGAGATATCCCCTCCACAAACCATATGTTTATTTCACCTTCGTCAATGCTCCGTAGTAGGTCTTTTAAGCCTTTTAAGTCCATTTTCGATTGAATGAATTCTCTTACAGCTTCTTCTACGACTACCTCATCTCTATATTTGCTAATCAGTTTTAGTATATGTTTTTTTGTGAGTGAACTTTCATCTCTCAATAACCCAAATCTTTTTAACACATTTACGAAATACCATGCAATTTCGTTTAACCGGAACTCTAAAACAGCTTCACTAATAATTTCCTCTAATCGACCCTCAATTATTGCGGTGTCTATCATCGAGTTAATTATGCTTTCCAACTCGTTAAAAATATGATCCTTTGAAATTAAATAAGCGCTTTCAAATCGGATGATGACTCTGTAAGCATCATTCTCGAAGTTAATGTAGGGTAGGTTTCGATCCTCCATAAAGAACCAAGCTAAAAGTGTTGAGAATGCATTGTTTATTTTGTTTCCATATGGGGAATTAATGACAATTATACCATTTTGTGGGTCGAATTCAATAAGCATGTTTTTAGCAGTAGGAACGGGTTTTTCTCTGCTAAAGAGAGAAGCAGCAGATTTTAATGCTTTTATTGAATTTTGCGAAAGCCAATACAAATCGTCAACTTTTCCTTCCACAACATATTCCCTTATTTCACCTACCTTGTTAGCCACTTCTTTAGAAACTGGTAAAAGCTCTCCTGTCCAAACTGGGGGCTTACTTTCGATATTTGTACTTATTACCAAGACCTCTCTTTTTCTCGCATCTATCTCAATAACTTCCCTTGGGACTCCCCCCAATATGAAATGATCTCCAACGTTTAATTCTAAAACGAACTTAGTATCCAATTCTCCTACTTTTTTGAAGTTATCGGAGACGTCCACAACCCTATATTTAACGGTTGTTGGGATCGTTGATACATTCTCAAAATAATACCTAATTGATTTCCTCGTAAGTCTTAAGGAATTACCCTCAATCCTTAAAAGTCTTGCGTGTTTCTCCATGAATCTAAGTAGCTTTTCAAATTTCTCCCTCTTCAAATCTTTGTATGGGTAAGTGGCTTTTATGATTTCGTAAACATAGTTCTTATCAGCCTTTCTCTCACCTTCTAAATATTTCTCCCTAATTATCCCAATAATTTGATGAGCCAATACATCTAGATTTAATTCGCTAAGAGAAATTGGTTCTACGACGCCCTCATTCACTAAAGAAGATATAGCAATACTCTCAAAAAGATCATCTATCGTGCCCGTTATTATGACACCTCTACTTATCCTTGAAAATTTGTGCCCCGCTCTACCAATCCTTTGAAGCGCGGTTTCAACCCTTCTTGGACTCATAACTTGGATAACCAGATCAATTTCACCTATATCAATTCCCAATTCTAAGGATGATGTCGCGATTACACATTTTAGATCACCCGTCTTAAACTCGTTTTCCACCTTTAACCTAATATCCTTACTCAGAGAACTGTGGTGAACAGCAATGGGTATACGCGTTAATTTGTTGAGAATCAAACCAAGGATTTCAGCGAGATCCCTTGTGTTAGTGAATACAAGCACTTTTCCCGGCGTTTTTTTAATGTATTTCAATATTAGCTTTGCGATACCATAGATGTCAACTTTGTACATCATTGAACCTGTTGCGTGTGAGTATGTCAATTTAGGTGCAACAAATTCGATTTTAACATCGTATGCTTTTTTATCCTTTATAGCGATTATCTTTCCTCCCTTCCCGTTTGTGATGTATCGTAATATTTCCTCTTTATTTCCAACTGTTGCACTAACACCGATTATTGAGAAGTTCTTTGAAAGATGTCTGAGTCTCTCAAGCCCTATGGCTAAATGAACGCCTCTCTTGCTGTCCAATATGGCATGAACCTCGTCAATGATTACCCATTTAACATTCGCTAAAGCTTTTCTAATTGAACTACCCATAAGGATGGACTGCAATGTTTCGGGCGTAGTAATGAGGAAAACAGGGGGTTTTCTTGACTGCTTTGCTCTTTCATATGTTGTGGTATCACTATGTCTGACACTTATGTCAATTCCTAGCTCTTCTTTTATTAATGTGACCATCCTTTTGAAGATATCGCGGTTCAAAGATCGAAGGGGGGTTATGTATAGGACTTGAATGCCCTTTTTACATTTCTCGCCGCAGTTTAAGATATGATCGAGGATCGGAAAAATAACCGCTTCGGTTTTTCCATAACCCGTAGGGGCAACTACTAGAAGATTACCTCTGGGATCTCTTTTTATCTCCCTTATGACATCTTCTTGTATCTTCGTTAGTTTCGTGTAACCTAATTTTTTAACTACAGGGATAAGTTTCGTTGAAAGCATGTTAATAGGGTCACCCTCCATGTCAGCATCACTCAAATCAAATAATTGAACGCTTGAATATAAACCAACGGTTAGCCAAATCCTTGAAAGATATTGATTTTTGCATGCAATATGCTCAAAAGAATGAGATTTTTGTTAGTGAAGAAACATATTAAAAATTTTGGAGTGAATTTATTGGTAATATCTCTCAATTTTCTCTACATCTTTTAAGATATTGTCAATACTAGCATAGATCTCCTGTGATAGGAATGCTCTCACGTTTGATATTAATTCGTTTATGTTTTTTACGAAGTCCAAGACTATCGCTTTGGCAGTATCAGAGTTAGCTTTGTTTCCTTTGAATATTTCCTTTAACTCATTTATGTTCCATAATAGTTTCTCTAATGTGCTCTTGAATTTTTCTAGGCTTTCTAGACTTTTTGCACCTTCATTCTCTTGCATTTTAACTGTTCCAGCTAGAGGCAATAACTCGTCAATAAAGCTGTTGTATTTGTCGATGAGCTCTCTAATAGAGTCTTCTAGACTTTCTACATCTGTGTAATCGAGTTCATCGTTCGGTAATTCAATTAGGTTGCTCTCCACGTACTCCTCCATCTCCTTTATAAGGTTTATTATCGGCTTGAAATCTTCCCTAATGCTTATTTCTAAATTGTCTAGAATTCTTTTTCGTTCAGCCAAAACAGAAACCCCCTTAAGTAAGAGAAAGATGATAAGATTAAAGTCATTTCATCTCAATCCATAATTATCTATATCGGCATAGTTAATTTATAAATCATAAACTCAATTTAATTCAAGTTTCCAAATTTCTAAAAAACTTATCTTTCCTCCCAAAAATATTTAACTGTCTAAATCTTTAAAAATTAATGTATAAACATAATGAAATTTTTTTAGACCCAATACGTTTAAGTTCAAATTTGGGTAATAACTAATTGTTTAAGAAATTCCTAATTAACCCCATTGAAGTCCTTCTTTCTGGTGATATCAATGGGATTCAAGTTAGGACCCTTATTAAAAGACCTCAGTGTGGGTACGGAAATAGAATATACTTATCTAGAGGGGAAGAAAATAGCTATAGATGCACTTCCCACAATATACGAAATGATGACCACAATCAGAGATAACCGAGGAAACCCCCTACGAAATAGCAAAGGAGAAATAACCAGTCACCTGGTAGGTTTATTCAATAGAACCGCAAGAATGCTTTCCCTAGGGATAAAACCGATATACGTTTTCGATGGACCTCCACACCCACTCAAGTCACAAACAATTGAAATAAGGCAACAGAGAAAAGAAGCTGCAATGCAAAAACTTGAAAATGCAATTAAATCGGGTGATATCGAAGCTATAAAAAAGTATTCAAAGCAAACCGTGTCTATGAACGAATACCTCATAGAATCCTCAAAGAAACTCCTAAAGCTTTTAGGTGTCCCAGTAATCGAAGCTCCACATGACGGCGAAGCCCAAGCTGCTTATATAGTTAAAAAAGGCGATGCTTTCGCGGTCGCAAGCCCTGATTATGACTCATTTATATATGGCTCCCCAACTGTCATAAGAAACCTTAAAATGTCTCTTCAAAAAAAGGAGAAGCCCATAATGTACAGACTCCAAGACATCCTAAAGGGATTATCCCTAACGTATGAGATGCTCGTTGATTTAGCGATTTTAATAGGAACAGACTATAACCCCAATGGAGTTGAAGGAGTTGGACCTAAAAGAGCTTACGAATTGATAAAGAAGTATAAAAGTCTAGAGAGAATACTTGAATTGAAAATAGTTAAGTTTAGAGATGATGTTGATCCATTGGAAATCAAAAAAATATTCATGAATCCAAGTATCAAGGAAAACTATGAGATTAAATTTGAAGATCCAGATTATGATGGCATTATATCATATCTCGTAGATGAAAACGATTTTAACAAGGAGAGAGTTGAAAAAGAGCTAAATGAAGTCAAGAAAAGATTACATAGGGAGAAGAAAAGTGGAGTACAGAGCACTTTAGAAAGTTTCTTCAGCTAACAACGACCGAAACATCATCGCCAATAAACTTGTTTAATTCTTTTTCAACATCAATTTTCAACATTGTGGCAACAATAAGCAACTCCACGATGGCTTCCAATATATCTTGTTTCGTGGCACCCTCCATTAAAATATCGACTATAGTTTCACGAGCCTCATCCACAAGTTTTATTAGCTTTGGATTATATTTATTGTTTTGATTTAAAGCAGCATGCAATAATCCTTGCAACTCCCTTATCTTCATATGAATCACCTTTTATTCCCCAATCTATATGATTCAAGTACGACATATATAAAACAAGGATGATATGAAGATATCATCCACATATCCTAAATGAATATTAATATTGTGATAAATATGAGCAAGGTGCCAGAGAGACTTAAAATTATTTGGGATGGAAATTCTTTTGTCGCACTAAAAAAGGAAAACCCATATTGGAGAGCTTTTATTGCTAGTGGGTACGGGGAGGAAAAAGGAGATATTATAGAGCTCGATCTAGTAGAAGTCCTCCATCTAACTGAGAAAAAGAAGGCTTCGATTAGAAGTAGAAAAGGAGAAGTCCTCGATAAAAAAATCCTCTTCAGCCTAGCCAGTGGAAGAAAAGACTTTTGGTCTAAGTATTTAATCTACAAGGATCTCCGCCTAAAGGGATATACAGTGAAGCTCGCAAGGGAAAAACCATTAGTAGTTCACATTTACAATAGGGGCGTAAATGATGTTCGCGTTGAAAAACCTGTTTTCTCGGTGCTCCCAGCTGAGGCTGCCAAAGAATTGAAAATAGCAGACCTTGACAGAGCGATTGAAATATGCAAAGATCTTGGAACTGAATTGATAATTGGAATTATAGACGAATTGGGTGAAGTTGTCTACTATAATGTCCTTGAGGAGATTCTAAAATTAGAAAGAGATAACGAAGAAAAAACAAATTGATTAAGGGTGAATTTAGAATCCTCCACCCATGCCGCCCATTCCACCCATTCCTTGGGAGCCTGAGCCTCCTTCCTTCTTCTCTTCTTTCTTGGGCTTACTGGCTATTACGTCGTCGATTCTCAAGATCGTTATTGCAGCGTCACTACCTGTGCTTAATATGTACCTCTTCACCTTATATGGATCAACTAGTTTCCTCTCCCAAACATCGACGATTTCACCGTTTATCGCGTTGAATCCCCATTTTCCTGGCTCATTAGCGTTTCTTTTTCTTAGTTCACCAAGCAACTCTATTGTATCTCCGCCCATGTTCTCGATGAGTGTCTTTGGTATTCCAAGCAGAGCATTCGCAAACTCTATTATTGCTTCTTTTTCTTTTCCTGATAGGGAGCCATCCTTCTGAGCCCAATCCTCTAAGTAGAGAGCAATGGCTACCTCTGTAGCGCCCGCTCCAGGGACTATTCTTCTGTCCTCGAAGACATCCTTCATTACCATTAATGCATCGTGTATTGCTCTCTCTGCTTCATCAGTTATGTGTTTCGAGCTTCCTCTTATGATTATTGTGGCAGCTTTTGGATTCTTGCATTCTGTTACGTATACTACCTTGTCTTCGCCGACTTTTCTCTCTTCTACCAGGCCAGCGTAACCTAGGTCACTTTCATCAAGATCTTCAATTGAGTTGACAATCTTAGCTCCTGTTGCCTTTGATAGTAACATCATATCTGTTCTTCTTACTCTCCTAATGGCCATAATTCCATGTTTTGCCATTATGTCTTGAGCTTGGTCACTTATTCCCCTTTGACAGAATACTACGTCTACTCCAAGGTCTACTAGTCTTTGAATCATCTTTTCGATTTGCTCTTTTTCCTTTTCTTTTAGTATGTCCAATGCTTCTAATGAGCTTAGTGTTATGTTTGAGGTCACGTCTGCTTTTTCAACCTCGATGTTTTGGTTAATGAGGGCTATCTTAGCATTTCTCTTGATTTTTGGCATCTCGTCATGAACAACTTTCTTGTCCACTACAACTCCTTCAACTAATTCACTATCGCTGAGGCTTTTTCCTTCTTTTTGTAATATGCTGATGAGCTCCAAGTCTAGATAGTTTCTTTCTGGGTCATAGGTTATTTTTGCTGCTTTGTAAGCTAGTTCCGCGAATTTTTCCCTCACTTCTTCTGGTAATTTTGAGTTTAATGCGCTTACTGCAACGCTCTTTATTAACTCTTTATCTTTCTCTAGATCAATTTCTTTTACCAAGTTTTTCTCCATGTATTCTTTAGCTTTTTCGTAGGCTTTTCTGTAGGCATTTATCACTATTATTGGGTGAATACCCCTCTCAATTAGCTTTTCAGCTCTGCCTAGCAACTCACCCACGAATACCGCTGTGCTGGTTGTACCATCACCTGCTTCATCGTCTTGAGCTTTTGCAGCTTGAACAACAAGTTTTGCTGCTGGATGTGCTACATCCAGTTCATCTAAAATTGTTGCACCATCGTTTGTAATGATGATGTCTCCAAGTGAATCCACTAGCATTTTGTTTAAGCCTCTTGGTCCAAGGGTTGATTTAACGATATCAGACACTGCTCTGGCCGCAGCGATATTAGCAAATAAAGCTCTTTTTCCTCTTTCTCTTCTTACATCCTCTTTTAGGACTAGAATTGGTATAGCTCCAGCCGTTGGGATACTTGCCATTATTACCACCCCTTAAATGTTTTCCTATTGAGTTTGGAACATTCTAGAATATGCCAAATTTTTACTCTGAGATAACAATTGGACTATACAGTATAAAAATTTTACTAAATGTTTTCCATT
>JAGSHR010000135.1 GCA_029855985.1 Candidatus Njordarchaeota archaeon | reverse complement strand
GTACATCTCTACCAAATTCGCCAAATTTTTTAAATTAACAAAGTGTCTCTTATATTGAATAACATGCCTAAAATTAAATGACAAAGAGGAATTAAAACCCCTAAGCATACGGGCAAAATAAAGGTAAATTTAAAGTAGAAACACTATCATCGAGCTTAATTTTCTTTTATTCTAAAATTTTTTAAGTATGGAGGAATTTTGAGACGTAGGGACTTTCACCTGGTCTCTTCCTTCTAAAGTGCCCTGATGGTTCACCTATTAGTAACTCTTCAAACCATGCTTCGTGTTCTATTTCTTCGTGAAGTATTGCGAGTGCGAGGTCATATGTTCTTGGATCTTTGCCTTGTGTATAGTTGCAAATTGCGGTGTAAACTGAGACAGCGCATCTTTCCGCGTCAAGTAATACTTTTAGTATGTTCTCTATTGTTGGTTCTTCTGGTAGTTTTGCATCCATACACGACGATATTGAAGCGAATTCCTTAACATCATTTGGAAGTTTTCCTCCTAGTTCATATATTCTAGGGACTAGTGCTTCAAAGTGGTTTCTGTCCTCGATTCTTGCATCTTCTATTATTTCCTTTATTGCTTCTCCTTCTAAACCCGTGGCGTGGTTTCTCAGTATGGTATAGTAGTAGTATGTTGTGAATTCGGCGGCGGCAGCCTTTATTAGTAATTCGAGTAATTTTTTAACGTCTAGACCTGCTTTTTCGATAAGTTCTTTGTTTCTTTTTGCCATTTTTATCACCTTTTTAGTAGTTTATAATTAGAAATTATTTCTAATATAAAAATGTTACTATTTGGAAATTATTTCTAAATAGATGTAATATCTAAAAATTTAAAATGCCAACCTAACGTATAAATTTGAGATAGATGCCAAAGAGAGAGCGATAAAACCAGAGGTCCGCAAAATGTTCAGCACAGAAATGGTGTTAAGGAAACTTAAAGAAAACAATTTGAAACTAACACCACAAAGAATAGAAACAATATCCGTACTAGCCAAAATTGGTCATAAGCACCCAAGTTTAAAAGAGATATTAACAGAAGTATCTAAAAAGGTACCGACCATCAGTTTCTCGACGCTGTATACAATAATAAAGACATTAGAGGATCTCAATCTGATAAAGACTTTTGACATAAATGGTGAAACTCGCGTGGAGATCAATATTAAGCCCCACGTTAACTTTATATTCAATGAAACAGGTGAGATAAAGGATATTGAAGACCCGGAGCTCTTAGAGCACTTGAAGGAAGAAGTAAAAAATAAGCTAGGTTCAAAAGTTAACTACGAGATCAGTCTCGTGAATGTTTATCTAGAGAGAACCTATGGAAACACATCCAGAGATTAGATTATATCCTTTCAATTTTTAGCCTCGTTACGTAATGCGTTTTTAAGGATTTCCCATACAGTTTAAATGTCTTTAACCAAGAAATTTTTAGTCAAAAAACTGATATATTTGTTTCAACAAAAGATCAAGCAACCTTAAATTGATTTTGGTTGATTCATGGTGAAGCAAATGGAGGCCAGAAAGGAACTGGAAGAAACCAGTGATAGAAACATCATGGCTAACATTTACGTCATTGCGTTAACGTGGGGATTGCTATTTCCCCTATTCACAATGGAAACCCAGTATGAGCAGATCTACATGGTTGTATTGGGGGCAACACCCAGCATTGTTGGACTCGTCTATGGTATCAGTATTATAACACTGGCTTTTGCGAGGCTTATTGGGGGCTATCTCGCCGATGAGTTTGGGAGAAAGAGAATAATCTATGTTTTCACATACGTGATAGGTTTTCTTTACTTAATACCAGCATTTATACCAGATTGGCGTGTCCTGGCAATTTCGCTTGTTTTGATTAATGCTTCTTTTCTTTTTCAACCAGCTGTTTCAGCCATAATGGCGGACTCGACCTCTCCAAAAACAAGGGGTAGATTTTATTCAATTATGAACACTGTTTCTCTCCTTACTACGATTCCTTCACCGCTTATAGCTCTTTGGATTATTAGCTCGTATGGCATAATCAAAGGAATGCAACTGGTTTATTTGCTTTTAGCTCTTGGGCTAATAGTCGCAGGATTCATTAGACAAGTCTTCATGGTTGAAACGCACGTTAAAAATGTGGACAAAGATTCAATTAACATTTCATCTGCTATTACAAGTTACTTGGAGTCACTTAGTTTCATTAAGGAGAAGTTAAAGTGGCCTCTTGTCGCTAGAATAATCATGTTTGTCGCAGGTTTCGCTGTTCTAAACTTTACTGGGATTTATGTCTCAGAAGTCCTTGGGTTTGGCAAGGAGTACTGGGGGAAAGTCTTCTTCTACGCGAATATTATAACTGTCGCTGTGATAATCGGTTTGGGGTATTTAGCTGACCGCGTTGACAAGAGGATACCTATCTTGGCGACATTATTTACTTACTCTCCACTTGTATATGTTCTATCAATCATTAGAGGTTTTCCAGAGGAATATGTTTTCCCCATGTTTGTGTTTTCCGTTGCCTCGATTTTAATTGTGAATAACGCTGTTTTCTCCCTTCTTTTCGCTCTTGAGGCTGACCTTATCCCGAAGCATATTCGCGGGAAGACTCAGGCACTTTTGGCACTTATAAGTAGTTTAATATCCGCTTTAACGCAAATAATCTTCGGGAGGCTATTCGAGATTGACCCCTCTTTGTTGTTTCAAATGGCTTCAATATTGGTACTGATCGCGGCGTTTTACCTACTGGTTAAAAGAAAATTTTATTAGGATAGTTTGTTGTGCAATAAATTCACTTTTTGGAGAATATTAATCCACTTTTTCAATGAGGTTCATTCTCGATGCTAACAGTGGTGTTATTGTGATTAGAATTATTCCTATCAGTATGGAACCGATCAGTGAATAGATTAATTTCCCAGTTTTAATTAACATGAATGGCCCCAACAAGAGGAGTATTGCTAATATGGAAACACTAACGAGTTTCGATAGTCGAGTAACATTAGACCAATCAAAACCAATGTGACGATTAACCTCCAACATTATTAGACCACTAGCTACCGTTGTAATAGAAACAAGTATGTCATTAAAACTTGCCATTGCAACTGTATCGCCAACGGCTAAAACATAGGAAACCATTAAGCCTACCCCATATAAAACCAATATCATAATTAACCGCTTAACGGTTTCTAAG
>JAGSHR010000119.1 GCA_029855985.1 Candidatus Njordarchaeota archaeon | reverse complement strand
GACAGATACACAGTTAAAATGGGATACGCCTGGGTAACAGTTGGAAATGTTAAACACTACTTCTCATCCGAAGATGGGAAATTTGTTGGTTTCGAGGTAAGAGTTGATAAAAAAAGGAATAAGAATAACAAAATCAGACTTTTAGATATCTACGACGAGGGAAACGTAAATGTTAATGGTCACAATGCCGAATACATTGTGGGAAAATTCGAGAGAGGCCGACTGTTCAAAGAGCAATTTGACGCCCTAATCATCAAGTATTACTGTGATCCCACGGAAAGATACATTGAACTTTACTTTTACTCGAAGGATATAAGGTCCCTGTACAAGGAATTTCTAAAAGCTGTGGTTGACTCCACCTGCCACTAGAATAGGAGGTGAACAAAAAATGGCAAAAGGCAGAGGGAACCTAAGGAAAAAAATAGAGGGTTTCAAGCGTGCGGCAAAAGATTTCCTATTTGGATTGTTTCTCTACGAATTGTATTACGATACACTGAAATATGCTAGAAAGTACAAGGACGCTATTAATATCTTTATAATAGGTGAGATGCTAGGCTTACCCCTAATGGGAACTTATCTTAGTATGAGACTTCTACCGTATCTTTTCCCAGAAATTGAAAAATGGAAATTTAGACAGTTAAGAGATTCCGATGTTACAGATGATGTTCCAGATATCTAGCATTTCTTAGGACAAGATTTGTTTTGCGTTGCTTCCTCTATTGCAATAAATTTATATAAATCAATAGTTATATATCCTAATAATAGTGAATAATCTATGTCTCAAAGTTTAAAATTATTCCAATTGGGAGGGGATTACGTTAGAAAATTTAAAAAAGAAAATCGTAGTTAAATGCCCAAAATGCGGTAAGTTATTCGAAATGGACGTGGACACATCCAAATTAGACTTCCAGGGCGGGATCGCTATTTTGAACATTTTCCATGGTGATCCCCCTCATAGCTTGATTGCCTATATTGACCAACAAGGAAAAGTAAGAGGAGCAGAGGTAGCTGATTTCGCAGTTATACTCGCAAAGAAAGAAGCAGAGAAACCTTCAAGAGAGGTTAGTTTGGGGATTAAAGAGAAAATTGGCGTAGATATAATGTCCGCCATATACAGTGCTATGGTAGCGGATGTACCCTTCTACTTTATAGTTGACTTTAACCCAGATGTTTTAATCGATTTCTTGAAAAGCCTTTTCAGTGATTTTCCGACAGAAATAGAAATACAAACAAATAAGATACTAGACAGATTCGCAGTTGTCGTATTGGACAAAGACTTCTACGAGGAAGCAAAGGGAGAGATAGACATAGGGATACTTTACGACATGGTGACGGGGCTATTCATAAATTATCAACCTGAATCACACTACATGTTGTCCTTTGTTAAAAAGAGAATGAAGCTAGGGCACAAGGGCCAAGTAGAGATTTTCGCGGAAGTGAACCGTTTAAGACTACTTTTCAAGAAGGTTATAGCAGAGTTTGAGTCCAATCAAAAAGTCAGCTTGAAAAAATTGATAAAAGAGTTGAAATTGTCTTACAGGGAGGTAGATTAATTTAGGGACCTATTGAGACTTAGGGGAATAAATGTGGATGAAAGGTTGATATGGAATCCCTTCATGAAATAACCTTATCACTCAACATTAAATACTAACAAAAAACTTGGGGACGATGATTCTTTAGTAGGATTGTCCCCAAGGGATCTTAACTTTTGATTTCTTCTAAGACTTGTCTCAGAGCGCCAAGCATTTCTTCTATATCCTCATCAGTTATGTAACCCATATGCCCTATCCGGAATGTCTTATCCTTTAACTCTCCGTATCCTTTCGCTAGTTCAAATCCTTTTTCTCTCATTTTTTCATAGATAACTGTTCCATTAACACCTTTTGGAGCGTAAACTGTCGTAATGGTTGGGCTCTCGTATCCCTTCTCAGCTAGAGTGTCCAAACCTAGCTCTTTGACACCATCCCTAATTTTCTTGGCTCTTTCTTGGTACATTTCAAGCCACTTTTGTTTCCCACCCATTTTCTCGATAACTCTCAATATAACGTTTAAACCGAAAATCTGGGGCATAGGGGGCGTCGATGGTGTTCCGTCTTTTTCCCTGTTAAATTTCCTGTATAAAGGTAAGTTAAAGTACCACCCCTTATCACTCATTTTTTCTGCAATTTCGAAAACTCTCTCACTAAAAGCACCCACTGCTAAACCAGGAGGAACACCAAAAGCTTTTTGTGAACTCGCAAACACAATGTCTAAGCCCCACTCATCAAATTTAATGTCCGCACCACCCATAGCGCTAACAGCGTCAACGAAAACGAGCTTATCGTGATCCTTTGCAACCTTTGATAGTTCCTTCAATGGGTTTAGCACTCCAGTTGATGTTTCGTTATAAGTTATAGTTACCGCTTCGACGTCGGGATGCTTTTCTAACACTGCGTCCAAGTCCTCGGGTTTAACAGCTTGACCCAATGGTTTCTCTAGTATAATTGGTTCTCTACCATTTTCTCTCACCACTTCGTAGTATCTTTTACCGAACGCGCCAATGATCGTAACTAGAACCTTTCCCTTTGGTGAGACAGCGTTTCTAATTGATGCTTCCATAATTCCTGTACCAGAACTTGGGAATAGTAAAACTTCTCCATGTTTAACTTCAAGAAACTCTCTTAACCTATTTACTGTATCCTTGTGGATAATTTTGTATTCCTTTGACCTATGACTGAACATTTGAACCTTCATCACTTCCAGAACCTCTGGAAAACACGCAACTGGACCTGCAGTAAAGAATTTATACTTTGGCTTCACGATCTCCAAAACCTCATTAACAGCTTCCTCATACATTGAAGGTCACCTAAATATATCTAGAAGAATAAACAAATTAAATGAACGTTAAATACAATATTAACATAACAAATAAGGCAAAAATCACACATCGAAAAAACCAAATGTGTAGCCCATATTTGGCAGGTGTGAACATGAAGCCACTTGAAGGCATAACTATAATAGATCTTACAACACTTTTACCTGGTGGATACTGTACTCTAATTTTATCTGATCTAGGCGCAAAAATAATAAAGGTGGAACCTCCAAGTGGCGACCCTATTCGATACTTTCCACCGTTCATCAAGGGGGTGAGTGTATACCATCACATAAT
>JAGSHR010000291.1 GCA_029855985.1 Candidatus Njordarchaeota archaeon | reverse complement strand
CTTATCCCATCTCGATCGGTGTCCGTTAACAATGGGTCAGTATGGTAAATCATTACTTCCTCGTAGTCACTATCGTTTTCCAGGGGATTAGTGTTGTGCAAGAATATTTCCTGTATATCCAATAGACCATCTCTATCAGTATCCTCGTCCATCGGGTTCGTAAAGTAGATTAGAACTTCTTCTCCATCCGTTAAACCATCATTATCACTATCCTTCAGCATAGGATTACTGTGCCAGAAGAACAGTTCTTCTCCATCTTTTAAACCGTCGAAATCGCTATCACTTAACCTCGGATTTGTCCCAAAAACTAAGTACTCTTCCCCGTCGGAAACCATGTCATAATCGCTATCCATGTTTCCAGGGTCAAGTCCCAAAAGAATCTCTTGGAGATCACCGAGACCATCGCCATCCGTGTCTGGATTCAATGGGTCCGTTTTGTTTGTATCTGGTGCTGCAACGCCTTCTGAACCATCTATGATTCCATCATCGTCCGTATCTCCGTCAAGTGGGTCTGTTGGTGGATCGAGAGATAATTCGTAACTGTCACTGTTTAATATTACTGCTGAGCTTGAGGTATCTTGGTCAGTGTCAGGGCACACTGGGTTTGTTCTGAATACTTTTGTTACTGGGTCTCCGTCCTCAATCATTATCGCTGAAATTCCATCTATCTCCTCTTTGTCGGTCATTGATCTAAGGAATATCTTGTCCTCGTGTATTCTGCCATCCCAGTATTGTAGGTAAGAATCATCATCTGTATCGTTGTCTAATGGGTGTGTGTACCCATAATTGAATATTATTGGGTTATTCCCGAATTCCCTTGCTGCATCACCGTAGTAGCCTCCCATTGGCCCTTCTTGTCCATCAAGTAAACCGTCTCCGTCGGTATCTGGGTTTCTTGGGTCTGTGTGATCATAATAGACGTTGTCTCCAATTTTCACGCCTGTGATGCTGATAGTTACGGAGCTAATATCCCATTTGTATGTTACCTCAAAGTAGTCATCCAAGCCGTCACCATCCGTATCTATAGCATTTGGGTTTGTTCCGTATACTTTTGCTTCAAGATAATCTGATAGTTTATCACTGTCGGTATCCCTGTTAAATGGGTTTGTTTTAGTTTCCACGATTTCCTCATAGTCTGTTAAGCCGTCACCGTCTGTGTCTGGATCTAGTGGGTCAGTTCCATACCCGTTTAATTCATCGTTGTCGGGTATTCCATCCATGTCTGTGTCGGTTCTGTTGGGTGCAAAACCAAAGCTTGTTTTCTCGAAGTTGTCCGCTAAACCGTCTCCATCGCTGTCAAAGCCCGTTGCTTTATCTTCAGGTTTTTCTCCTGGTGCTGGGAATGTGTAAGAGAAGGGGGTGTCTTGGAAGGTGAAGGTTTTCCCAACGAAGAGGAACTCTAAGTGTATCTTGAGTTTCCATGATACTTCAATAGTGAATGTTATCTTTGGGTCTCCCATTATCGCGAATTTGAATCTGAAACCTATTGACAAGGTGAAATCTAATGATACCTCCGCGACCACTATGTCGAAGCCTATGTGAAGCGTTCCCGCTATCGTTAGCTCTATTGATAATGTTGATTGATCCCCGTTTGATGTCGAAGAGGACCCCAGCACTATTTCGATTTCTAATCCTAGTGATAAGGTAACTGTTATACCATCTAAACCAACTTGTTTTGCTATTGAACCTAGTGTTGATGCGCCAATTAAGTCGAATATTGTGAAGGTTTTCCCTATCTCAAGTTTGAACCAGAATTTGAATTGTTCTAGGTCCATTATACTGCTTGGGTCAAAGGATCCAGACTTGAACGTGAATAGTATAAGTTTTACTTTTGCTTCTCCCTCTATGTTTATGGATACCCCGCCGAGTGCATCTAGAACTTTCTTCATTAAATCGTTATCATCAGAGAAGGCACTTTTTAGCTCCATGCTTGCTGTAAAGACTGGACTTATCTGTATTCTTTTAATTATCGTCCAAAACGCGTTGATTGGGTTTATCAAGTCAAGGTATTTTCCTTTTGTTACCATATCGTAGATATCGTTTTTTAGTCCTGCTCTATCAACGCTTACATCTGCATTGAATGTGAAGTTATATGCGAGGGTTATAGCGTCCATGCCACCGAATCCAGGGAGATTGAAGTCCCCTGTTAGCGTCCAAAGTGTCAATTTTCTTAACTCGTTGAGAAGTTTGTCTACAAGGTCGCCGACGAGGTTGCTTATTTTTTCACTAAGCCAATCGAGAACCTTGTTTGTTAACCATTTTATTCCATCTCTCACAACGTCCTTTATGTTGTAGAGGAAGGACATTACTTGTAAAACTGTATCGATTACGCTTTGGTTTACTCCTAGTGTTGATAGTAGGTTCTTTAATGTATCCGTTGCTTCTTTTAGAGATGGAGCTTTTGCTAGACCCATTAAGTCTGGTAACAGTGCTTCAAGCATTTTCGCGTAAACTTTTATGTTTAGCTTGTCGCCGAATAATTCAACTGGTGCATAAGAAGCTCCCAACATTACAAGTGTGAATATTCCATCAATCGGTCTATCCTTTATCTCCCCAATTAGGTTCCAAATTCCCATACCAATCCTAGCGATGTTCTCGATTTCTTCAATTATTTGATTGATGTTTATTGAGGGATCCACTTCCTCTAATATGACTTGTAAACCGTCAATTAAAGCTTGTATTAGCATTTGCTTGTAGTCTTTCTCAAAATCGATTTCTTTGTAGAATGCAGCTAATATTCTCGATGATGAACCTAACGACGCGAATGGTAACAGGGTTGCGTTTAGCAATGTAAAGATCTTTTCTCTGACTGTTTGGTCGCTTATGAATTGCTCAAGAACTAGTTCTAGTATTTCTGGAATGCTCACTACTTGTTTAATGTCGAAGCCTCCGTTGACTATCGCGGTTACCGTTGTTATTGTTTTTGAGATTATCTCTACTGCTTTGGTTACTTCTTGTGGTGGCGATGGCACGTTTATGTACTTGTTTATTATCCCTAGTATCTCGTTGTAGAATGTCATCACGTCTGTTCTTGCTTTTTTAATGGCCTGGTCCATGGCTTCGATTAGTTCACTCACCATGTTTACATAATCACTGATGTATGTTGATTCAATATAGCTTTTGGCTACGCTAATCAACATGTCTCTGATACTTCCCTCATCCTTGTTAATGAAGGCTATTAGGAAACTTATTAGCGCCCTTGTCTTGTTGATAGTGTCTATTACTTCTTGGTTATTGAATACTTTTAGTTCCTCGGTTAAGTACTTGAATAGTCTGTTCGCGAAATCCCATGGGTTCTTCATGCTCATTAAATCGATTGCTAGGCCTACTAATGCTGAAACGTTCCCAACAATTGAGTTATAAGTTGATTCACTTACTCCTAATTCGCTCATTAGCTCCTTCCCGAAGGATTGTATAGTCTTGTTAGTTAATAGCTTTGAAACCCAGTCCATTACCATGCTCAACTTTAAGTCAGTGATGCTTTCAAGTTTTTCGAGAACTTGACTGCCAACTGAAAACATTTGGTTTAAAATGTTAAGCATCTCGTTTAGGTATGGTACAGAATCGGGTAGGAACATATTGAGCGCGTTTGTGATAAAGGAGATTATGCTATTTATGTCTCCCTTCAGGGCGTAGTAACCGTAAATGAAAAGATCAAAGTACTTTGTGTAATTTTCAATGTAGGGAAACTCGCTCTTTAAGAGGTTCAAGAATTCCTTCAATAGGGAACCATCACCCAACTTAGAAGGATCACCGATTACATCGTAAACCATCTTGAAGATTTCCACGACCTTATTTACCGTGTCAGAACTAAGAGTTAGAGTCTCTACCCCCATGATTCGTAAGAATGAGAAAATCAATTCAACAAGGTTTCCAACGGGTCCCTTAAGACTGGTGTTTTTAGGTAAATTAAAGAAATCGACTTCACCATTAGAGTCAGCAGGTAGCAAACCCTTAATACCAAACAATAGCGGTTCTTGGGGTTCACCATTATCATGTACTACAATCTTCATTGTGTCAGGGTGTCGAGCCAAGTATTCCTCTAAGTACCTACTCCTATACTCCGGGTCCTTAACACCCAATTTAATTCTCGGATTAATGTTTTCCTCAAAAATGTTTCCCATGTTTTCAACATAATATTTAATCGCAACAGCTTCAACATCATCCGCTAACTCATCGTCACCTATATCAAATTCACGAATCAGTCTAGCAGGTTCCCAGACAGCGAAAACCTCTGCTCCACTTAAACTCGTGTACTCGTATTCATCAAAATACCAATTGTCTAACTTGTACTCCGATAGCTTATATGTGTTCCCTGTTACAATTACGAGTTGAGTAGAGTAATGGTAACTCAATTCTTTTGCGAACTCCTCCCAAGAATACATGTTATTGCCAAAGTAAACTCCCTCAAATGTCGAGTTCAATAGAATAATTGCAATAAAAGGCTTCGTGGACAACTTAGAACTCATATCCCTAGGGCTAACGATCGGTAACTTCTGGACATTTGGGTAAGCCACTCTCAGCATAAAGTAAACTCTTTGAGCCGAATAATCAATGATTTTGTTGTTAGAATCATAGAGAATTAGGATTCTCGGTAATTCTACGGGTGAACGTTGAGCCATCCTATAAATAGTTCTAACTTCCTTGTGTTTTTCCTGGTTTTCTTTTATAGTATCGACTTGTTGACTCCAACTGTAAGCGTGTGGAATTATGGAGAACGTCAAAAGTACCAACAACGTTATTGAGATTATCATTATTTTTCTCTGCAAGTGTTATCACCATTTTAACCACCACCCCACAAACCATGTTCTGTTCATTTCATATGTTGTTATATACCTATGTTTAAACAAAAATGGTTTAATGAGGAGGTTTAAATTATCATATATTTTTTGCAATAAAAATAGTCTCCAAAAAAATTTCAATAAAAAAGCAGAATGCCAACAATAATTATAAACACGGTGCACATAATTGAGAAAAATTTTATTGATGTGTTACAAGAAACCAAAAAAGTGTTAAAGTAACCACAATAGGACTTAAAAAAAGTAAAATGTATAATGAAAAAATAACAACGCGGTGTTAAAGAAACCCTTTAAAACGAGAGGTAAGTGTCAACTGAAATTATTCTTCCAACAACTCTTTTACTTCTTCTTCCCCTTTCTTTAACTCTTCTTTTTGTTTTTCATCGAGCATTAATAAGAGAGCTTGGAATTCACCAAAATGTGTTTTCTCTTCATCTGCTACATCTAGCAGAATCTTCTTTAGTTTTTCATTCTTGGTCATTGCGGCTAGTTGTTCATATAGGCTTATTGCATCTAGTTCAGCTATAATCGCCATTCTCAAAATTTGTTTATCGATGTCCTCCTCACTTACTTTGCTTAAATCTATCGGGGTTTTCGATAACATGTTTTTCACCAATTTTTTGGTTATACTATAATAATATTTCTTTGTCTTAGATTTAACTTTATTCCATTAAACTTGTACTATGAAAAAGGAACTAATATTCCTCTCTAACCCAATGCTACGTCCAAAATTAACATTATTAGGAAACCTGTCATTATCGCTACTGTGGATTTGTCAAAGTAGTCTCCGTGCTGTGTTTCAGGTATCATTTCATTGATCACCACGAAGAGCATTGCTCCCGCGCAGAATCCAAAGAAGTATGGTAGTAACCCCTGAACTAACGATACTATCCAGAATGCTATGATTGCATTTATTGGTTCTACTAAGCCTGAGAAAACAGAAAATCCTAGACTTTTCTTTTTGGAGAATTCCCCCGATGCAAAGAGTGGTGCTGCAACAGCGAAACCTTCTGGTATGTTCTGTATTCCAATGGCAATTGCTACTTGGAGTCCTAGTGCCACGCTTCCAGATGCAAAGGCTACACCGACTGACATTCCTTCTGGTAGATTGTGGAGTGTTATTGCGCTGAATATCACTAGTGCTCTCGTGAGTTTTCTTGTTGGTTTGTCTCCCGTGAGTTTGTAGTAGATTACATGTATTCTGTCTTTTATTAATAGGATAAACAGCATTCCGATTATGAATCCCACGACCACGGGGATTAATCCACCTATTTCTATACCGGGTAATAGTAGGCTGAATATTGATGCTGCCATCATTAATCCTGCTGCTAAACCGTTTCCAATGTCAAATCGCCTTGTGTGATGTGGTTCACTAATGAATAATAGTGGAACTGCTCCAATTGATGTTGCGATTAATCCGGATAACAGTGATGCTAAGAGGAACATTGTAAATGGATCCATTTGGTTTCACCTGATTCTGGTTCACTTTAATACCCACTAAAAGAAAAAATAAAGGAAAACAAATAAAAGGATAGTTCACGACTTTTTAATCTTTGAGAACTAGTTTTGTTTCAATTTAACAAATCTTAATTTCCGTTAAAGGGGATTTGGAAAAACTTAAGGGAATCAATCATTTTTACCTTCAAAAAGTGCTTGTGTTAGGGTTTCTCTTATGTACTCTTTGAGTTCTATTGTATTTTTGAAATCTACCCAAGCTTTGTAGAAATTTATGTTTCCAATATTCTCGTAGATATCACCTATGTGTAGATCTCTATCATCTATGTAGAAGACATTTTTTGGTTGGATATTGATGTTCTCCCTTGTTTTTAGTTGCCATAAAAGTTTATGTATCATTAGGTCTTTCCTCGGATGTGGCTCGATTGCGTGGTAATCAAAGAGGTCATATATTTCGAATGCAATTAGGGCCCTCTTAGCGATTGCGGGAATGTTCCAGCTTAAGGATGAAACTATGCCGTTATTATTTTTTGCCCAAATAATTAAATCAAGCATCTCATCGAATAATTTTACTTCTACCCCGTCTTCATCAACGATGATGTTTTTTTCGATTTTCTTGAATGGTGGTGTTAGCGTGGATATGTCCTCGTGATCCCACATTGTTCCATCTAAGTCCAAGAAGAGAACCCAGCGCTTTTTTCTCAGCATAAATCACCTTTCCAGTATCGAAAATTTCACCCTCTGCTTACAGTTTAGTTAACTATTCTCTTTATATGAAACTTTTAGTTCTGCAA
The DNA here is from genome assembly GCA_029855985.1 of Candidatus Njordarchaeota archaeon. The sequence continues at coordinate 7,415 of JAGSHR010000291.1, read as the reverse complement.
GCAACTTTAAGAAATCTTTACACCAATTCGGAATATTCGATGTTCCTTTTTGATTCATGGGGTTGATATGTAGATTAATTTGTTTTCGTTATCTGAACGTTTTTTTAATTTTTATTAGGATTACACTTTTATTTTCTGAATTTTTGTTAAATATATCAGTATATAGTGCTCATATTGAATATGCTTCTACTTTTAATAATTTCGCACTAGGAGTGTTTTCGTCATGAACGCTAACAGACTCATTTTAGCGTATGACATTGGAACTACAAGCATAAAAGTTGGATTGGTAGACCCGCACGAAATGAGGGTTTTAGAGAAAGTCACGAAGAAAACAGAGGTAGTTTATCCACAGGAAGGGTGGGCGGAGCTAGAACTCGAAAAGTTTTGGGGGACGCTGGTTGAATTAACAAGGAAACTAGAAGATGAAGGTGCAGATTTAAACAAGGTTTCAGCTGTTGTGTTCTCCCCCTTTCTCGCAAGCGTTGTTCCAGTAGATGAAAGTGGTAACCCATTGATGAACATGATGATCTGGTTGGACTCTAGAGCCGCTGGTTTACCCGAGAAATTGTGGAAAGGTATACTTAAAGTGGAGGGTTACAATCTATTCCAACTATTGACATTCTTGAGGATTACTGGAGGCGCGCCAAGTAAAACTGGCAAGGACCCAATCTCGAAGATGATTTGGGTTAAGAAAGAATTGCCGGAAGTATACAGGAGGACCTTTAAGTTTCTTGATGCAAGAGGCTTCCTTATTAACAAACTTACGGGAGAATTCGTTATGGGTCCTGATGATGCATCATTAACATGGCTCGTTGATACTAGAAAATCAAAGCCTGTGTGGTGGAACCCCCTAATCAAAAAGTATGGGCTAGATATGGAAAAGTTACCCAAGATTCTTGAAACAACTGATGTCGCAGGTTACGTTAGGGGTGAAGTTGCGAGAGAGCTTGGTTTAAGAGATGGTATCCCTGTGGTTACTGGTGCTGGTGATCTGACAGCTGCAGCGGTTGGTACAGGTGCGATTAAGGAAAATGAAACTCACATATACTTGGGGACAAGTGACTGGCTTGGAGCTCACATATCAAAGAGGAAGGTGGATGTATCTCACTACATTGGGAGCATTATGAGTGGATTGCCTGGAAAATATTTGTTAGTAGCGGAGCAAGAAATTGGTGCGGGAGCACTAGAGTGGGCAATGAACATAATGGGCATCCCAGAAAAATACGATGAAGTAGAGAAACTAATCGATAAAACTCGATCTGGTTCGAGAAACTTGGTTTTCTTACCTTGGCTTTACGGTGAACGCTGCCCAATAGATGACCCATATGTTAGAGGGGGTTTCATCAATTTGAAGCTTGACACAGATCGAGGTGAAATATTGCGGTCAATCATGGAGGGAGTCGGTTTAAATATCAAGTGGGCTTACACGCACTTTGAGAAGATAGTAGGGGAGCAAAGAGAGATTAGGTTGGCTGGTGGTGGCTCCTTGTTCGAGATTTGGGGGCAAATTCTATCTGACATGTTGAATAGGAGAATTGTTAGAGTGAGCGAACCACATAATGTAACATTATTAGGCGTATCCATGATAGCAATGGTTGGAATAAAGATATATGATTCCTTTAGTGAAGCGGCGGAGAAAATCAAGTTAGATCAAACTTATGAGCCAAACAAGAAGAACAGTGAACTCTACAATGAACTGTTTAAAGTATTCGTGAATGCCTACAAAAAATTTAGTAAAGATTTTAGAAAATTAAACAAGCTAGGGCTTAAATAACTCATTAATAATTTCTTTTACTACAACCTCCACTAAATCTGGCGGGAAACCGTGCATTAATTCATTCACCATTATCATATCCTCAGGTAACTCTCCCTTCTTGAAACCAAGTGATTCCATGATTTTCCCCATATCCAAGCCTGTTTCTAACAAACTAGCGAATTTACCGATATCAAATTCAGGTTGATTCTTAGCCCAATCCAATGCTTCTTCTAAATCACTTAAGAACCTATCCATTAACCTGTTATGAATGGGGCTAATAGTTAGATGAATGCTCTTCGGATAACCCAAATCCTTAGAACCAGGTTGATCTTGGGGATACCAACCCTTACCCTTCAAGTACTTTGACACATAAAATATGTTAACATCATCATGAGTAAACGATAAAACACTAGACTCGGGTTGACCTAAAACTCTATACCCCATGCGATTCAAACCGCGAATCAACTTATCTTTAGCTTCAAGTATCTCCTTCGCTAAACGCATGTAACCCTCTTCACCCAAATAGTTTAGAACAACGAACGAAGCTGCAAGAGTCCCAGCAGAACGAGTAGAGAGAACAGCGGAGTTAACCAATGGGTAACCAGGCCACTTAGAGTTAACGTAAAGTTGACCAAGCTTTAGTTTGGCTTCCTTGAATAACACAACTGATGCTCCTCTGGGAGCATACCCATACTTGTGTAAATCAGCACTAATAGAATACACCCCAGGTAGCCTGAAATCAAAAATCGGAACATTTACGCCCAACTTCTCAAAGAATGGCAGAACAAATCCTCCCAAACAAGCGTCAACATGCAACCATTTACCCGCGTCAACCGCTATATCGCTTAGGGCCTTTATGTCATCTACTGTCCCAAAAGGGTAATTGGGAGCGGAACCAACTATCATAACCGTATCGTTTGATACTACTTCTTTTACTTTCTCGACGTCAACCTTAAAGGTTTCCCTGTCCACGGGAACTAAACGAATTTTTAGATCAAGGTACTCCGCGGATTTCCAGAAAGCAGGGTGACCTGTCTCTGGTAGTATTATCTCTCCACTCCTCTTACCTGTAGTTTCTCTAAAGTGTTCACGTGCAGCCTTGACAGCTAACATTATGCTTTCTGTTCCCCCATATGAAAAGGAACCCGTCGCGTTCTCCCCTGCATTCATTAAATCGGCTACTGCGCCTATTATCCATCTTTCCAAATACAGGACGCTGGGGTAAACGGTGAAATCTAACAGTGTCTTGTCGAAGAAGTCCACTAAAACGCTGTGAACTAGGTCCCAAAGTTCCTTTATACCATGTTCATATGCGTGTGAAAACATTAGTCCACTATGGGGGTCCCAATCACGAGTTGAGATTTGTTTTAATGTTTCAATAATTTCATTTTTAGTTTTTGGTTTTTTTGGAAAATGAATCTTCATGCGAATCACTTATTAAAAACTTCAAATATTTATTCCATATATGTTTATTTTTAAGCGAAATATATGTTTAGGGCTTAAAATCAGATAATCCTATGGGTTCCTCCACTCACCACTCATCCGTTATCCAAAATGCTTCTCATATGTGAAATAATTGTTTAAACTGTTATAATTAAATACTTTAAATATTTCAATTTTATTTGAAATCAACTAAAGGGATTAAAATGCCCGCAAAAAGAAAATGCGGTAAAAAGAAAACCACTAAAAAAACTTCCAAAGCTTCTAAATCCAGTGAGTCAAAAAAGAAAAAGAAAGAGAAAATCATGATCGTGAAGATGTCCGGTGAGAAAGAGGAATACAGCAGAGAAAAATTAATGAACTCACTAATCAATGCTGGTGCTACCAAAAAGCTAGCTGAAGAGATCGTTGAGGAGATTGAACCGAAAATAGAGGATGGTATGACCACAAGTGAAATAAGGAGTATGGTTTTGGAGAAACTGGAAGAGAAAAAGCCTGAAGTGGCTGATAACTGGAAATTCTATGATAGAATCGTTAAAGGCAGAATAACCTTTGAGAAGGGCAAATTCGTTGTGGTTAAAAAGGGCAATTTGTACCTAGGCAGAGAAGTTAAAGATATAGGTCCTAAAGGCTTGAGTAACTATGAAGAGGTTGTTGGAATTCTCAGGGAGCTAGAAGAAGACCTTAAACACGGTATCCCCAGAAGAACTATCAATAGTAGAACATTCGTGCTCTATATGGCGGTTCTAAAATCGAAACACATGTCTAAAGAAGATAAGGAGAAATCAATAGAGGCCATAAATGAGTTCAGAAAGAAGCTTGGTTGGAAGCCTTTTGTCCCAAAGAAACCAATAGAGTAGAGCATTCCAACAAAAAGAAATTTTAACATTTTTGTTTAAACTCGAAAATATTTCTTAAACATATGGTGCATCCGTTGGTAGGGAAAATTTTTTGGGAAAAAGAATATGAGGCAATAACTACGCTTTTCGATTTGGTAGTTTCTTATGATTCCAGTCTTTCTATCCCTATTACGACTTTTTCTCCTTCTATCTTCCACTCTTGAACATATCCCTTGGGCTCACCGAATTCTAATTTTTTGGCTCTTGTTTCATTCTTGATGTAGGGAACCCATTTGTCAACTAAGTTTCTCACTTTTTCGCTGGTGTCTATTGTAACGTTTATGAATTCTTCTATGTTGAGGTTCATTCTCTTCCTCATTTCCTGGATTCTTCTAACAATGTCTCTTGCTAGTCCTTCACCCAGTATCTCGTCGTCTATTGTTGCGTCAACGAAGACGTAACCGAATTTGAGTTCCTCTCCGTAGAGGTTCTCGTCTCTTGTTTTAAGTTCAAAGCTCACATGGTTTCTGGTTAGAACGTATTCTTCGCCGTTGATGTTTAACTTGTATTCTCCCTCTGTTCTTAAGGCGTTTCTTATTTTCTCTATTTCCTCTCCGGTTAATTTTTGGAGAGCCTTCATTACCTTGGGGGAATCCCTCTTGAAAGTTTTTCCAATTTCGTTTTTGTTCGGTATAAGTTCGTAGTATTTTTCGACCTTTTGTATAACAACGTCTTTTGAGTTCAACATTTCCAGTAATAGATCCCTTAACTCTTCGACGGCATTCTTAACTAATTCGTCTTCTGTATCGATTATAACTCTCTTCACGGGCCACCTTAACTTTATGTTTGCTCTTTGTCTTGAAGCGTTAGCAGCCGTGTAAATCTTTCTCACTATTTCCATCTTTTCCTCTAGTTCCCTATCTATGTTGCTTGGTTTTGGCCAATCGAGCATGTGGACGCTTTCTGGGAGTTCACTGTCAAGTTTTCTTAGTAGGCTTTGGTAGAGGGCTTCGGATATGAACGGTACAAACGGTGCGATTACTGCTAGAAGGACCTTGAATACTTGGTAGAACGTGTAGTATGCTGCTAGTTTTATGGGGTCGTCAGATTCTATCCAAAGTCTCTTTCTTATTATTTTACCGTACCATCTGCTGAAATCTTCCACTATGAATTCAACTATAGCTCTCACGGCCTTTGCGATGTAGTACTCGTCTATCGCTTCTTCTACTTTTCCTATCAACGAATTTACTCTCGATATTATCCATTTGTCTTCAATCTTCAGGCTCGACTTAACCTCCTCTTTCACCTTATCAAGAGTGAAATCATCGAGTTCCATGTATGTTCTAGCCAGGTTGTAAACGTTCCATAGTGTATCAAGTGAACCCTTTATCTCTTTAACTACTTCCCAATTGAACCTTATGTCTTCCCATGGCGAACTCGATGATAACAGGTACAATCTTAGTGTATCTGCACCATATTTTTCAATGACCTCTTCGGGTTTAACGACGTTTCCTCTACTCTTTGACATCTTTGAACCAGACAAGTCTAAAACGAAACCGTGCATGGCGACTTTCTTGTATGGGACTGTACCAAAAGCAACAACACTTAAAACTTGCTGTGAATAGAACCACTTAAGTATCTGGTCTTGTCCCTCGATTATAAAGTCGGCTGGCCAGTGCTTCTCGAATTCCTCTTTTCTCTTTGGGTAAGCGAAGGATGCCCATGATGCTATACCAGAATCAATCCATACGTCCAATACATCTGGCACTCTTTTCATGTCTCCGCCGCATTTTTCGCACTTTAGAACTATTTTATCCACTGTATCCCTGTGGAGATCCAATTTCTCTGGGAGAGGTTCTTTAGATTTTTCTCTCAACTCTTCTATGCTACCTATGACAACTGTGTGTCCACATTTTTCGCAAACCCATATGGGCATTGGGGCGTTCCAGTATCTTTGTCTTGAGATGCACCAGTCTCCAACGTTTTTTACTCCATCCTCGTACCTTTTGTTGACCCAATCGGGTAACCATTTTACGTGCTTCGCGTTTTCCCTCAATATGTCCTCTTTTATTTTTGATACTCTTAGGAACCACTGTTCTGTTGTTCTAAATAGTAATGGTGTCTTGCATCTCCAACATGTTGGGTATCTGTGTGTTATTTTTCCGCTGGCCAAAAGGTAACCCTTTGTTTTCAGTGTTTCTATGATTTGTGGGTCTGCCTCTTTAACGTATATTCCCTTCCATTTCCCCTCAGTGAAGCTTCCAGTGTGATCTACTGGTGAGTAAATTGGTAAACCGTATCTCTTACCTATCTCGTAGTCCTCTTCTCCATGTCCAGGAGCTGTGTGAACGAAGCCGGTACCCTCTTCTAAAGTTACGAACTCGCTTTCAACCAGCGTGTGAACTTTGTCGTATTTCTCTTCGAACTCTTTTTGTTTTGGCATTTCGTCTAGCAAGGGGTAAATGTATCTTAAACCTATGAGTTTAGAGCCCTTAACTTTTTCCACGATCTCTACGTTTTCGAGTTTTGCTTCTTTCTTAACGGCTTCTACTCTGGCTTCTGCTAACCAATAATATTCCGTTTTACCGTTCGTCTCCACTTTTATTTTTACGTAGTCGTATTCTGGGTGAACCATTACTGCTAGGTTAGCTGGGAGTGTCCAAGGGGTTGTTGTCCAAACAAGCACGTACTCGTTTTCTTTTCCCTTGACTGGGAACTTAACGTATATTGAGGGATCAGTTAACTCTTTGTATTCTATTTCGTGGTCAGCTAGAGCGGTTTCGCATCGGGGACACCAGTGAACTACGCGGTAATCCTTCTCTATTAGACCTTTCTTCCAAGCTTGCTTTATGGTCCACCACTCGCTCTCCATGTACTCTGGGTCTATGGTTCTGTAGGGGTTTTCCCAATCCATCCAAACTCCGAGTCTCTTGAATTGTCCCTCCATGATTTTTAGGTTTTCAAGGGCGAACTTCTTGCATTCATCTAGGAAGCGTTTCATTCCTATCTTGGTTTCTATCTCCTTTTTGTGTTTTATGCCGAGTTTTTGTTCCACTAGGACCTCTATTGGGAGACCGTGCATGTCCCATCCTGGTTGGTCTCTCACGTTGTATCCTTTCATTCTTAGGTGTCTTATGTAGAGGTCTTTTAGTGTTTTATTCCAAGCAGTCCCCAAGTGTATGTAACCTGTGACGTATGGTGGTCCATCTAGGAAGAAGTAGGGTTTTCCGTTTTCTCTCATTTTTTTGACTTTTTCATAGGTTTTGTTTTCTTGCCAGAATTTTAGGATTTGTTCCTCGACTTTTGAGGGGTTGTATACTTTTTCACTGAACGACAATTTCGCTATCCCTCATCCCAATCACCAAGAATTAGTCATGTAT
>JAGSHR010000234.1 GCA_029855985.1 Candidatus Njordarchaeota archaeon | reverse complement strand
TTTCTTGGGTTGTTATTGAGTAACCTATTCTGACGGATCCTGTTCCAACTGGAGCTATTCCTCCGACGATTACGTTTTCGGTTGCTCCGCTTAACTCATCTCTCATTCCTAAAGCTGCTGCTCTGAATATATGTTTTCCTGTTTCCTCGAATGCCGCTCTTGCGAGCACGCTTGTTTTCTTTCCTGATATTCCATATCTGCCTATTGAGTCTATTTTTCCTCTGTGGGTTATTAGATCAGTTACGAACATTAGGTGTCTCATGTCTATGTGCAAACCGTAGTTGTCCAGCACGTCTTTTGCTTCTTTCATTATTAGTCTTCTTGTTGCTTCTAATCCGAATATTTTTGCCATGTTGTGTATGTTGTTAGTTTCTATTCTCGTTAGGTCGATTCCGTCAATGAATAATAGTGGTGACATATCTTTTCCTTGGATTACTATATAGTATTCTCCCTTCTCTGTTTTTCTTAGGTGGGCTCTCTCCATTCCTTTTATTCCCTTTATGATTTTTTCCTTGATTTTCTTTGATAACATTGAGAGCGTTACCGAATCATCTTCGGGGTAAATGTATAGCACGTACTTACTCTTCTTGTCTCTCTCAATTCTAGCTTTTCCAACTTTTTCTAATTCTTCAATGACCTTTTCGACTGTTAGTTCTCTTTTGGCTAGTTTTCTTCTGTCTAGTTGGATGTAGATTCTATTATAATCTGGTTGTAGACTGTATCCATCTGGTACAATTAATTTTGTTATGTTTATTGCTTGTATTTCCTCTAGAACCTTTCTTGCTTTTGTTTCGCTTTTACTGTAATCTGGTGTTAGGAATACTTTTATTAGTGGAGTGCTTGGTACTTCTAACGCGTCAAATATCTCTTTCAATCTTGGTAGACCGGTTGTAATGCTGTATGTTGCAACTCCAGCCCAGTGGAATGTTCTTAGTGTTAACTGTGTTGCCGGTTCGCTTATCGATTGTGCCGCCACGGTTCCCGCTGGTTCACCTGGGTCAATTTGGGCTCTTATATACTTCTTCCTTAGAATATTGAGGAATTCTTGAGCTTCTTCCTCTGAGAGTATCCATTTCTTCTCGTTTTTAAGCGATTTGAATACTTCTCTTACTTCTTCCGCTATTCTCATGGAGAACTCTTGTTTTATTGTTTCGAGTATTTTATCATAGTATTCTGGCCATCCTTTTACTTTTGGTCCTCTCCTCTTTTCTTGTTTTCTTCTTGTTATCAATTCGTAAAATATTGATCTGTAGTCTGCAAGTGTACCGGCGTAGCTTTTTCCTGGGTGGATCCCATCACCACCATACTTGAATTGAACTATGTATCCATCCATCATTCTTGCTGTTCCATCATAGTCTATTTTTGTGTCTTGGAGTGCGTTTACTAGCCTTCTGTAGAAATACCCACTGTCTGCGGTTCTAACTGCTGTGTCAACAAGACTATCTCTTCCTCCTGCATTATGGAAGAAGTATTCTGGAGGATTCATTCCTGATGAGAAACTGTTTGTGATGAATCCCCCTGCGAGTGGTCCTTTGTCTCCTTTTTTGAAGTATGAAAGTGTTCTATTTTCATAACCTCTCCTTACTCTCTTACCCCTAACTACTGATTGCCCAATAAATCCTAGTACTTGTTGTAGGTTTGTTTCATCTCCTCTAGCTCCTGTTGCTGTCATTATTACCATTTGGCTTTCTCTTGGTACGTGGCTGACTATTATCTCTCCTGCTTTTGTTCTTGCTTCGTCGAGGATTGCGATTAGCTTGTCTTCGAATGTATCTTCAACGGTTTTTCCAGGTTCTGCCTCTAGGTTCCCGGTTATGAATTGTTGGACTAACTCGTTTGCCTTTTTAAGATACTCTTCCACTGTTTTCTTCACTTCGATTTTTGCTGTTTCAGGTATTTTTATGTCCCATATTGTCATGCTGAAACCTCGATCAGTTAGGAACCTTAGAATTGAACCTGATATGCTGTTTAGAAACTTCTTGGCTTCGTCGTATCCCCATCTTTCAACGATCTTGTGTACTATGTTCTTTGGTTTTTCGGCGCCTATTGAGGCTTTATCGATTACTCCTTCTAGGATTTCACCGTTCCATATCTTTACCATGCACTTTTCTTTCTCTGTCCCCTCTTTTTCTTTCTTGGTTGTTTTTTGTTTTTTGCTTTTGCCTTTGGTTTTTACTTTTTTCTTTTCTTTTTCGCTTTCTTCTCCCTTTTTTGCTTTCTTACCACACAAGAAGGGTTTTAGTTCCCCTTCATAGTATATGTATTCAGGTATAAATTGGGAGAATATCTTCCTACCAGGGACTTTCCCATTTTCGAAGAAGTTTTCAGGTATTGTTTCTACTCCACCATAGAGGAGCACTTGCATTGCTTCATCTTTTGTTAGCATCGAACTTTCTCTGGTCAATAGGAATGCTCCAGTTATGAAGTCCTGTTTTGGACCAATAATCGGCCCTCCGTATCTAGCGGTTATTATGTGTCTTTTTACTTCCATTAGTGTTTCCACTTCTGCTCTTGTCTCGTGTGTTCTGGGTAAGTGTACGTTCATTTCATCTCCATCGAAGTCCGCGTTGTATGGAGTACATGTCATTAGGTGTAATCTTAGTGTATTGTATGGTAAGACTCTAACTCTGTGGGCCATCATTGAGATCCTGTGCAGTGTTGGTTGTCTGTTAAATACAAGTATATCGCCATCCATTAGGTGCCTTTCCACTATGTCTCCGGGTTTCAACTCTTCTGCTATTTTTGCTCTATCCCTCGGGTTTTTTATTACTTCTAGGAATCTTTTTCTGTACACTCCACCCTCATATTTGTGTATGAATACAGCGCCTGGGTAGTTTTCTGGACCTCTCACCACGAGTTTCTTTAAGAACTCTATGTTTAAATCGTTGACAACTTCGGGTATTAGCAATGTCCTGGCGATTTTCTCTGGAACTCCTATCTCATCTATACTCAGGTAGGGATCGGGAGATATAACGGCTCTACCCGAGTAATTCACTCTTTTTCCGCTTAGGTTATGTCTAAACCTCCCTTCTTTCCCAGATAAACGGTGCACTATCCCCTTAACATTGATATTATCAATAACAATTTCACCGATCTTGTGCAGTCCAAAGAGTGCTTTGATTAGTTTTTGTAATCTTTGCCATAATTGGTCAATTACAGTTGATGGTCCTCCTTTGATTTTACTTCTTAATTGTTCATTGGCTCTAACGATATCTCGAAGAGTTATTGTTAAGTGGTCTTCCGATCTTTTTCCTTCTGCAGTGATAACGGGAGGTCTTATGCTAATTGGAGGAACGGGAAGAACTTTGAGTATAGTCCATTTTGGCAATGACCTTTCTGGATGGAACCCAATGAGGTACACATCTTTTTCTCTTTCTTTTCTTTCTTCCTCATCAAATGCGAGGTCTTCATCATATATTTGGCTGAGTATTTTCCTTATGGTTTCTGGGCTTTGGTAGATCTGGAAGTAGTATTTGTTTCCTTTTTTCTTTACTTTTGGTTTGCGTCCTGCAATTGGTTCGACCATTTCCCCTTTCTTCTTTGGATATTCTCCTTCTTCTAGATATCTGTCTAATTCGTCCTTAGAAACAGGGATAACTTTTAGGAATGTCATTTCCGTTTTAGAATAAGTGAATTTTCCTTGTTTTTCAAAACCACAGTAGGGACATCTTTTTTCTTTTATCGCCGCTGCTAGCACTTTCTTGACAATATCCCAGTTAGCATAACCCCTTTTTTTAATGAAAGGTTTCAATCTCTGCCAATACTGCTCTCTTACCTCAGGAGGCAAAGTCAAACGACCACAGTTCTCACAAACAGCATTGAGAACTTTTTCAACATGTTTTACGAATCCTGGGTGATAGACAGGGCTTGCTAGCTCTATATAGCCAAAGTGTCCTAAACACCCAACGCCATCTTCGTATTTCTTTAGGTTACATGTTCCACATCGATCTCTATTGTTGGGCGCTCCCAACCTGATATCAAGGGGGCCTCCTGGGAAACCTTTTCCCTCTTGATCATAAAGCTCGGCTTTATCTACCCTAATTACACCTAGTTCTCTTATTTCCTCTGGTGATAGAATACCGAAATCAATTGAAGATATCTTTTTTGGAACCTCAAATCTCATTTTCCATTACCCCTCTTTTCCTTCATAAGAATAAAGTCATCCCCGGCCGGGTTATTTCTCCTTAAATACTGGATTGTGCATCATTAAAAATAAAAATTACACATAACTTAGTCAAAATTCAGAAACTATATTAAAATTTTACCATCCAATTATCATTATAATGAAAATGATATATTTAAATATACGCTATCTCAAAACATGGAAAAATTAAACATTAAACGTGAGATTGCGCTCTTATTTAAAAACAAAATGCGTATTTATTTAAAGAGCAAACTATAATGTTTATTGTATTGCAAACAACAAAAGTCTGAAATCCATTTAGAAGCAACAAAAAGCCCATGATTTAAATTAGAATATACCAGCAAAATCCCAGGGTGAGATCTATGCCAGTTTTGGAAGCTAGAGAAGTGGCCAAGATACTAAAAGAAAGAACCGACTTGAAACCAAAGCATGGTATTATAATTTACTTGTTTGAGAAATACTTGGAATCCCTCGGTTTTGAAAGAGATAAGGATTACAAAGTGGAATCCAATATACTAGATTTAGATGTCGATATTGTGACTTATGATAAAAATGGTAACATAAAAGTTGTTTGGGAGATCATTGGCCCCGAAGATGGAGACATGCTACACAATGACGGTTTCAGAGAAATACTAGAGAAAGTGCTTGTTAAAACCTATGCCTACGTCTTAAAACCAAAATACATAATCTTGACGGATGGCTTTTCCCTATACGTGTACGATAACCAAGGGAAACTTATAGAGGATGTAAGTACAGATGACCTTTATTCAACAAACAGTGACTTTGAAAACAAGATAAGAAAAATACTTTTAGACCCATAGTGATTCTAAAAGTGTTAAAACTATGTTGGAATACCCAATCTTATAAATAATTTTCTTGTCTAAAGTATTCGCTTTTTGATTTACCAAAAATCTTTAAAAGCATTTACAAGAAAAAAGGAAAATGAATAAAAACATATGACTTTAAATGATGAGGACGGGTAGCTCAGTTGGTAGAGCGCCAGCCTCGCAAGCTGGAGGCCGCGGGTTCGATTCCCGCCCCGTCCACCATAACTTATCCATATTCCCAAAAAGCTATCGAAAAGAATCATTTGTGTTTGATCCTAAAAATATTGTTTTAATAAATATTGTTTTAATGAAGGTTATCTTGAAGGATTTATAGGGCTTTTCTTATTTTTTGAGATTTGATTAAGTCAAATGCTATTAGGCCTATTAGCAACATAAATGTTGCGATGGCCCCTATTATCGCTACTAGTCCTATGCTTTCTTGATAAAACGCTTGGAACATATAGCTTATTCCAAAGAAGAATAGGGACAAGATTATGCTTTTATTGAATACCTTAGCTAAGTCCCATTTTTCTAGCATTTCCCCGTGGAGTATTAATCCCCATGTTGTTAAGGCTTGGCTGCTTGTTCTTACTAACTGCCGATATACATCTTTTTCGTGAACTTTTTCCGCCAGAGCATTTGTTAGGTTTAAGAGTTGATCTAGTGCTTGTTTGTGTTTTATTATGATAGCTAGTTTTTTGCTTCTAATTGCGCTTACTGAGTAGAGAATAATTGCTTCAACGATGAAGATTACCGTCGTTAGTATGCCATAGATTTGATAGGAGCTGTAAGGCTCATAAAGTGTTATAATTAGAATTGATATTATCGTTAGAAATGCTAGGAATCCAGATAACATTAGTTTTATTGAATAGTGAACGAGTTCTTGTAAAGGCGTATATATTATTAGTCCGAGTGTAAAGTAGTTTATTACCATTGCAATGACTAATACTTCTAATAGGATGCCCCATGCTTCTGGTTGCAAAAATTCAATGTTAGCTACAAGTGTGAATAGTAAAACAATTAGTATACCAATTACGCCTTCTAATATTGCTGATAAAAATGCTAAAGCGTTAGCAAATCCGCTAGTAAGTCTAGTTTTTGTCGATATTTTTCCACCCATATTTAACTACCTCAGAAGTCGAATGGTGTTAATGATCAAATTTCAATCACTTTCGATGATAATGTGTTAAATAATTAAAACTAAAATCTATAATATACCTTTCTTTAATTTAATACCTTTGGTAACAGTGAAAAAATGAAAAACTTGAACACAACTATTTATTAAATATTTCAAATTAAGACACACAATAGATACAGTGACTTCTGATTAATATTCTGTGCTATTTTGAAACCGGTGGGATAGTGGATGACCATTTCAAAAGAAGAGTTAAGAAAAATGTTTGGAAAAGAGGAATACCAAGTTCCATTCTTCGAGGAAATGGGTTTTGTTAGGAAAAAATGCAAAGTCTGTGGAAGATACTTTTGGACTTTGGACCCTGATCGTGAAACTTGCGGTGACGTCGAATGCGAAGGCGTATATCGGTTTATCGAGAACCGAAGATGGAACCCTCAATGGGATATACATGCAACCATTAAAAAGTGGACTGAATTCTTTAAGAAGCGAGGTCACGAGGTGCTAGATCCTTATCCAGTCGTGGCAAGATGGAGGGATGATATAGAATTTACGATTGCAAGTATTGCTGTATTTCAACCTTGGGTTGTGAATGGTATTGTTGATCCCCCCGCTAACCCTCTTGTTATTCCCCAACCTTGTTTAAGGTTTGGTGGGGAATTCTCAGACATTGATAATATCGGTAAAACAGGAAGACACCTCACCAGCTTTACTATGGGGGGACAACACGCCTTTAATAGTAAGAAGTTTAAAGCCTACTGGAAGGACACTTATGTTAGGTTAAACTTCGAGTTTCACAGGGATGTTTTAGGGATACCAGAGAAGGAAATAATTTACAAAGAAGATGTTTGGTCAGGTGGTGGGAATTTTGGCCCATCATTGGAGACATTTGCTTATGGTCTAGAGATTGTTAATGGAGTGTTTATGCAGTATCGTTTCACTAAGGATGGATACGAACCGTTGGACCTCAAGGTTCTCGATGTTGGTTGGGGTCTTGAGCGCATATCGTGGTTCATGCAAAGAACACCCACAATTTATGAGGCGACTTTCGGTCCCGTGTTAGAGTGGTTACTGGAATCCATAGGTCTAAACGTTGATTATAACTTGCTTGTTAAGTATTCCAGACTTTCAGGTATGTTAGATACCGGTTCTCCAGATAAGTTTAGAGAAACTCGCAACCGGATAGCAGAGATGATTGGTCTTAAATTAGAAGAATTAGACACTCTCCTCGGACCTATTGAGGCCGTCTATGCCATACTTGACCACACTAAGACCTTAGTTTTCTCCGTTCCTGATGGTGGCATTCCCTCTAATGTTGGTGGATATTATAACCTTAGAGTGATTATTAGGAGAGCCCTTACGTTAGCTGAAAAATATGGTTTCGATATTGATTGGGAGGAATTACTTCACAGACAAATTGATTACTTCTCCAAGACCTTTAAGCGAATCGAAGAAGGCAGAAAAGTTGTTCCTGAGATCTGGAAGGAAGAAACTAAGAGGTACAAGAAAACACTGGCGAAGGGTACAACTGAAGTCTTGAAGTTAGTTAAAAAGAAGAAAGATAAAGTTATTGGCTTTAACGAGCTCAAAAAGCTATACATAAACTTTGGCATCCCACCAGAAACCGTGGAGGAATTAGGGAAAAAACTTGGAATCAAAGTTGAGACACCTTCAAACTTCTATGATTTGATAAGATTGGAGAAACTGCCCAAGAGCGAAGAAATCAGCGAGCATGCTGAGGGCGGAGAAACGATAGATAGGTTAGAGAAAAAGTTAATAGATATACCTCCAACTCGCAAACTCTACTACGAGGATCGGTACATGAAAGAATTCGAGGGCCAAGTTTTATTCACACGTGATAAATTCTTAGTGCTGAATCAAACTGTTTTTTACCCGACAGGTGGTGGACAGCAACACGATACTGGAATAATAGAATACAACGGGAAAACGTATAGAGTTATAAATGTCTTCAAGGTAAAGCAGGTTATCGTTCATGAACTTGACCAAGACGTCTCGATACCAATTGGTGCGAAAGTTAAAGGTAAAATTGATTGGGAACGTCGCTATGCTCTTATGAGACATCACACAGCCACCCATGTTATTAATGGGGCTGCCATGAGGGTTCTCGGACCCCACGTTTGGCAGGTTGGTGCGGATAAAACACCGGAAAGAGCTCGTTTAGATATTTCACACTTTAGAAACCTCACGGATGATGAAGTTAAAGAGATTGAACGACTTGCAAATAAGATCGTCTTTGAAAACAGACCAGTCATCAGTGAAGAAATGGATAGGACTTCAGCCGAGAAAAAGTATGGCGTAAGAATATACCAAGGCGGAGCTATTCCCGAGAAAACTTTACGCATCGTTAATATTAAAGATTGGGATGTTGAGGCTTGTGGAGGTACACACCTTAACAGCACAGGAGAAATCGGTTTAATCAAAATAACGGGTGTTAAGAAAATACATGATGGTGTCGTTAGATTAATATTTGTTGCTGGTGATAAAGCGCTAGATTATATCGATAAGGAGGAAAAATATCTTAAAGAAGCTTGTGAGGTATTGAAAGTTACACCTGAGGATCTCCCTAAGACCGTTGACAGATTCTTTAAGGAGTGGAAAGAGCAACAAAACGTCATCAAGAGGTTAAGCAACCAAATCGTGGACGTTATACAATTCATAGCGGAGAAAAACACTATTTCACAAAACGGATCTAAGCACACCATATTCCGTGTTGATATCCCAACAGAATTCCTAATCAATTCGTTAAGGCAACTAAAGGGAAAATATGACTCTGTAGCAATCGTCAGTTTGTATATGGGCAATTTGATAGTTGTAGTTTCCACGGAGAAAACAGAGGAAGTCTTATCTAAATTGAAGAGTGATGGATTTAAGTGCAATAGAATGAAGATCGGCTTATTGTGCACAAAACCTAAAGGAGATCCAGCAAAAGCGGAGAAATTGATAAAAGAGACGTTGTTAGGGGTTTAAGGCATTTTTCAGTAAAAAATTCACTATTTTAATTTAATTTTGCTTCAGCTATTATATCTATTCCATGTGCTTCACTCTTAAGCGCTAGTTCTACCCCCGGGATTCTCGGCTTTATAATGGTATAATTTACCTTTCTCAAAACACCTTTCTTTACCTCTACTTTTTCCATTTCAAAGCCAAAGAACGTGTTGTTTATCATTTTTAGCGTGTTTTGAATCATCTTATTATATTCTTCTGGCGTTAATTCTCCCTCTAGGACAACTATTTTCCCATTCTTGATGTTCTCTAGTATGTAATTTATTCGCTCACTGTTTTTATATAGTTTCAAGAAGTCGTTTGTTAGTAGTTTTAATCCAATTGTGATCTTATGCAATTTGAACCACCCTCTCTAACATGTTTTCTATGTTTATTCTTTTCAACGCAGAGATTGGTACAACGGGTTTATCTTTGAATAATTCTCTTACCATCTCTGGGTTTGCGTCTTCTCTGTCAATTTTGTTAGCGGCAATAACGAAGGGTATCTTTCTCATTTCGAGGTTACCCACTAGAACCATGTTAACTTGGTCAAAAGGCACTCTTGTTGAATCTACTACAATTATTGCAACATCAACTTGATCTAAGTGTTTTAGGGCCTCTATAACTCCCTTTGCTGCTTCTCTTGCTCTTTCAAGGGATTCTTCTTTGCTTAGTCCGTGTTTCATGAATTCCCTGTAATCAATGTATGTTGCGACTCCAGGGGTGTCCATGAGCGTTAAGTCGAGCTCATATTCATCCACGTTGAGTTTTATGTTTTCTACTTTAACAACGTTTCTTGTTTCGTGGGGTATACCCGTCACGTTCCCGATTTTTCTGCCTGTTGCCATTTCTGATAATAAGTTTGCTAATGTTGTTTTCCCCGCTCCCACTTCGCCAAATATACCTAGTGTTACTTTTTTTCTCCTTTTGCGTGCAATAATATTTTTTAGGATAAGACTAGCTTTCATTTGTTGAAACCCCTTAAAATATATCGAGTTCAAAATAAGCCTAAGGGGTTAAGTATATAAACGAAAATATTATCCATAGGATACTATCCAGTTTATCCCTGAATTTTGAATTCAGAAGAGTAGCTGAAAATCCAAAAGTGGGACTACCATTAAGGACACTAAATTTCTTCATTTCTTCCCTATCAAAGATTTAATTAAAAACATGTTCTAGAAAAAGAGCACTTATTTTTTCTCTAACTTTTCTAGTAACTTGATATATCTCTCAAATAGTTTGTCGAGAGAGTTCCTCAAAGCTATTAAGTCATTGACCAGCATTGAAACCATTTCAATAGAAACTCTTTTTTCACCTTCAAAGGTTTCCCTCAATTCCTCGTATCTCTCATTTAGTTTTTGTAGATAGGCTATAACTTTGTCTAATCTTTCGATTATTTCTGTTTCCATGAATTACACCGTTACTTTTGGTCATTAACATTAACTCTATTAAGTAAACCATATGAGTTATAGTTTTGGTTATATTATAAATTAAATTGTTATTGTCTAAAAATAGTTTTCTTGCAATTAACTTACCAATGATAATATGATCAATAATGTATAATGTAATTTTAGTAATCCAAGGTTCCATAACCAATCAATCTGTATTCCCTCTCGATCATCCTGCCTAGTCCAACTTTCTCTCCTTTTGGAAATGCGATTGGTCTGCTTAAAACCAACTCTACGTTGTCATCGTGTACGCTTAATACTTTACCGAGATTTATGTTTGTGCCCACAACAACCATTAACACTTCATCTTTCCTAATTGGTGGATTGTCTAATTCCACTTTTGCCCCAATTATCTTGGGAAGTAAATTCACATCTTTTACAGTAATTTTTCTGACAATCTCGGGCAATGTTCCCGGTTTACCTAGAACATTACCGGCTAATCTATCCGCTTTAGTTGTGAATGGATCAAGGTTTGTTGCTACACCGATTAAACCGTGTGGATGCGCTTCATCTAGTGGGTGCCCTCCATCGGTTCTTATAGAAACGACTTCTGAGTACAAGGTTATTATTTCTCCATCTTTTGTGACGAGTCCCGGTCTTATCTCTATTTCATCTCCAACCTTTAAGACGCCTCTTTTTAATGCGCCGCCTATTGCGCCCCCTATGAGGTTTTTTGGGTGAGTTCCAGGTAGGTTTGGGTCAAAAGATCTCGCAATGTACATTAAGGGATCTCCGTTTGTTTCTGTTTTTTGGGGTTTGAATTTCGCCACAATTGCTGCTAATAGAGCGTCAATGTTTATTCCTAGAGCCGCACTAACAGGGATTATTGGAGGCACACCATATTCTGTTTCGTTTTTGAAGAATTCTATTATTTGTTTGTAGTTCTTTATGGCTTCTTCTTTTGACACTAATTCTATTTTGTTTTGTGCCACTATGACATTCTTTACGCCCATCATTTGTAGTGCGGTTACGTGCTCCCTTGTCTGCGGCATTGGTACTGGTTCATCCGCAGCAATAACTATTAAACCATAATCGATTATTGATGCTCCAGACAGCATCGTTGATATGAGGATTTCATGTCCAGGGTGGTCAAGTATTGAATAACATCTTACATGTAGTGGTTTTCCATCACAGTCCTTTGGGCATACCGGTTTAGAGTTTGATGTGAACATTGATGGGTAAGGGCAATCTTTACAGACTAAAATATCTAAATGGGAATATCCCAGTTTTATTGTTATTCCTCTAATTAATTCCTCTGAGTACGTGTCGGGGAATTTCCCCGTGAGTGCTTGTGTCAATGTTGATTTACCATGGTCAACATGCCCTGCTGTTCCAATGATTCCAACTGGTCTATGTACCTCAGGTTCTTCTTTCAAGTTTTCTATGTCTATACCTAAAGCTTCTAAGACTTTATTAGGATCATGTATGTCCTCGGGTTTTATTAATGGTTCATCCATTGCTAATACCCCTATAAAGTTTTCTATAGAGTTTTACGTGAAGCCTTTGTTGATCAACAAAGAATTATTCTTTATTATGATATAATCTGGTTATAAAAGTATAGCTATAGTGTCCTCTTAGTTGGTGAAATCACTTTGAAAGGGCATATAGGGGATGTGAATACGTATTTTGGAAAATTTAAACATGGGAAGAAAGGTATACGCTTACTGGTTTTTGCAGAATCATTTAATAGAAACCTTGATGAGAAGAATTCGGTTTTTGTTGGAGTTGTTGTTAGGGGTAAATATCAGGTAGAAGACGTGAGGTTTTCTAAGGTAACTCTTTATGGTATGGATGCTACTGAGACGTTAATAGAGCTTTTTAGGTCAATTGGTAGACCCGATATTAACCTTATTTTAGTTAATGGCGTAATAGTTTCCCTATACAACGTGATTGATTTGATTGAATTATTTGAAGAAACAGGCAAGCCTATTATTGCTGTTAGTTATAGGGAAAGCTCTGGGTTAGAGGATTTGCTTCGATCTCTTCCCCTTGGCGAAGAACGGTTACGGGTTTATAGGAGGAATGGGGAGAGACATAAGGTTATATTGAAAAATGGGTTTCCCTTATACATACGGACATTAGGGGTTTCAACTAAGACAGCGTTAATATTACTGAACCAATTAACAGAATACGGTAAAATTCCAGAGCCCATAAAGGTTGCGAAGAGTATAGCTAGGGGAATTTTTATGTCTCTTCACGGTTTGTTTAAATGTTAAGGTGTTTAATATTGAAACCCGTTAAAAAGTACCTTAAAGAGTATAGGGATATTATCTCCGTTGTCGCATTTTTAGGATTATTGTTTATTTCACTTAACGTGGTTCTCCCAACGTATATGAACACGCCTACACCCCTTGCTTATATTTCTTCGGGGTCAATGGAGCCTACTTATTACACGGGGGACTTAGTCATAATAAAGGGGGTCAAAGGATCGGATATAAACGTTGGAGATGTCATAGTGTTT
>JAGSHR010000167.1 GCA_029855985.1 Candidatus Njordarchaeota archaeon | reverse complement strand
GAAGAAGACAGATTTCGACCTGATAGTGGTTGCTTTCATTATATGGCAAGTATCTCGGGCCATTGTGGAAAGCAAAACAGGGCTGGAATAAAACAGATTGCGACTTTTCTAGCTTCTCTCTAGCCTTTACATCAGTCTTAACAAAACCCAAGAAGCAAAACAGGGCTGGAAGAAAACAGATTGTGACTAATCCAACACTCGCGTCTCCCCCTCAGTGCGCCAAACAGCGTACGCGAGAAGCAAAACAAGACTAGAAGAAGACAGATTGCGAACTGGAAACTCCACCGATCTGTTGGCCGTCTGCGTACACGTATACTCCAGAAGCAAAACAAGACTAGGAGAAGACAGATTGCGATTTCTTGAACTCATCCGTGTTCCATAGTATTACGTCTGTCTGGATGAAGCAAAACAAGACTGGAAGAAGACAGATTGCGACAACACGACGAGGACGTCGTCGGCTTTCTTCTCAACTGGGTCATCGTAAGAGAAGCAAAATAAGACTGGAAGAAAGCAGATTGCACCTTTGCTTTCAAAGGCGCACATCCTTTGCTAGTGTGAATATAAGAACACAGTGTAAAATAAGACTTAGAATGAATAGGTTTGGATTAAATGTTATTTATTGGGGTAATGAGGTTTCTTTTGTAATTGTTTTGTTTTTTCAGGGTTATGATAGAGAGTTGGGGGCTGTTTTATTATAGATGTGTTTTTGGGTTTGGCATGTTTTTTATGTTGTTTTTGTTTTTGTGGTTCCTAGTCCCATTCTTGTCATTCTTCCTGTTCCTGTGTAGTTTGCGTATTTTGCTAGTGTTGTGATTGTTTTTTGTTGTTGTTTGTTGCAGTATTTTAGTGTAAGTGTTTGTGTTCCTGTGTATGCTTTTATTGTTATTTGTTTTTCTGTTAGGTATAGTTTTGGTGCGTGCGGTTTTCCTTTTGTTGGGGTTGTTGTTTTTGGGCATTTTGCGGTTTCTTCTATGTTTTTTATTTTGAGGTGTTTTGGTGCGTATTGGTTCCATGGGTATGCCCAGCTTTTTATTATTTTTTCTGGTGGGAAGGGGTAGTTGTAGTTTTTGGCGAAGTATGTTGGGGTGATGTAGTTTATTGTTATTTTTTGTGCTGGTGGTGTTTGGTTGAGTTCTTGGTAGGTTTCTCCTTTTATTAGTATGTCGTTGATTTTTATTTTGCTTTTTCCTATTTGGTATTCTTCTAGTTGGTTTATTCCTTGTAGGAGGTAGTCTAGTAGGTCGTCGGTTAGTAGTTTTATTGTCATTTTTAGTATTTCTCCTTTTGGTATTGTGATTTCTATGCCTTTTACTAGTGTTTTCTTTGTTGTTATTCTTGTTACTGTGAAGGGTTTTATTGTGTTTATGTTGTGTATTATCCATGCTAGTTGGGGTTCGCTTTTGCTTATGGCGTCGTAGAAGTATTTTTGGGTTATTCTTCCACTGTTGACTATGTCGAGGGTAACGTTGTCTATGGCCTTGAATGAGATGTTTACGATGTATGGCATGTTTTTCACGCTATCCATTTGGTTTTCGGGTTTGTTTTGCGGTTTTCTGGGGTCCTCTTTTGTGGATTACTTTTTGTTTCTTAAAAAATTTAACTTAAATTTTGGTTTTGCGGGACTTGCTTGAGGTCTTGGTGTTTGATTTGATGTTTATGATAGTTTTGATTTGTTTCATTTTTCAGATTTATTAGATTAGCTCACTGAATGTTATTGTTGTTTTACACAGATTTAAATAAGCTATCGATTATAAAATATTATTAAGCCTCAATTTGTTGAGGTGAAAACGATTTATAGCGCTTTCATAATTGAACTTGACAATCTAGTTAATGAAACGCTTGGTTCTACCCTGTTGAATTGCATTGTTGGTAGGTATCTGAGGAGGCTCAATATTCGAAAAGCTTGGGTTGATGCGCTTAGTTTCGATATCGGTTTCACTGTTGGATTTGGGACTGGGAGGAGAAGGGCTTTCTTGTTTCTTATCAGTTGGGGCGGAAGGAACTACTTGGTTGTGTTGTTCAAGAGGTTCTCGAGTGCCCATATTAGAGACTTCTTGTACGCGCTGTCGATGTGCTTGAATAAGAGTATTCGGTTGATTAGGGAGAGTATGATCGGGTTTAATCTCTATTTGTATGGGGAGAGTGTTCGGTACAGTATAAACAGGAACGTGGATTTTCGTGCGTTGATTAGAGAGGAGATTGAGACAATATTATATAAGATTGGTCGCATGGGGTACAAAGTGTGGGTTAATAGTTCCGTTGAGTTAAGAAAGTTTGCTTGGGAAGAGATGCGTGTTTTTGACAATATTGAGAATCTGGAGTTCCGAAGTAGTTACAAGAGGGTTGTCATGTTGAAAGCTTTGGTTAAAAGTTTGTTTATAGTTGGTTTCAATGATGATGTTGAAGAGGCCTTGAGGAGTTTGTTTTATGTTAAGGATGAAAATTTGAAGAAAACCCTATTGGCGAAGGTTATTAGGGCAATTTTAGAGTTGATTGAGCTTGGGGAAATATTTATAATCCACTAAATTTTTTCTTTTTTTAGAATAATTTTATCCATTGTGGGGGATTGCGACGTTACTAGAGATTTTTGGTTGTCTAGTTCAATTATGAAAGCTTTGTGCAAAACAATCACCCCCACGATGGTTCACCGTGTTTTGTGTGGTGGGATTGTGTAACGTGTTGTATTGTTTGTAGTAGGGAGATTTGGTTTGTCTTCGTTGGACGATTTCTTGAGGGATCTTGATAGTAAGAGTAAAGAAGAATTAGAGGTGCTGATAGAATCTTTCAAGCTAAAGAGTTTGGAGATTGACCCCCGGGAGAGTGATGAGTTTGAGAAGTATTTTGTTGAAACTGAGTCTATAGTTAAGCTCGGTAAGATTATTGCTGCCGCTCTTAAACTGAGGGAGAAGATGTACATTGCGTTGACTGGTGTTTATGGTTCTGGGAAATCAGTTGCTCTTAGGTATCTTCATAGTAAATTGTCTAAGGTTTTTCGTGGTTGCTTAGATGAGTTGGATTGTAAGGGTGATTATCTTTTTCTTACTGATTCTCAAGGTTTATTAAGTAAGGTTAGTCGAAGTGATTACATTATTGTAGTTGTCGAGTTGCCAGTTTACAGCACTTGGATTATGTATAGGGAGAAAAGTGATTGGCTAGTGAAAATCTTTCCTGAGCCTACTTGCAGTGAGCTTGAAGATATCTTGAGGAAGAGGTTTGAAAAAGTAAGGCTAAAAAGTGATGAAATGGAAAAGATCTGTGAACTTGGAAGTGTTAGAGTGGCTTTGTTGGCTCAAATTTACGGCTCGAAGGCCATTGGATTAGATCTTGTGGAAGTTTTTCACGAGATCCCTCTTATGAAGAAAGAAATCCTGTTGGCTATTGCAAGTTTTCAAGGTAATTCGGGTATTGCTCTAGAAGATTTATCTGAGATTCTTAAGAGGAAACCAGCTACGATTAGAAAGCATCTTGAAATACTTGAAAACAAAGGATTAGTGTCGAGAAGGAAGTCTGGGAGGCAAACTAAATACTTAATCCCAAAGGAAACCATAAAGGCTGCGGTAACTAGGTGGGGGGTCGAGAAACTCGAGGAGTACGGAATAACTAGAATTTAGCCTTTTTTTGTTTTTGCGTTTCTGTTTATTACTATAATATTAATGTTTAATACTTTTAGATTGGCTTATTTGCGTTTGTTTTATGTTTATATTTGTTATATGT
>JAGSHR010000046.1 GCA_029855985.1 Candidatus Njordarchaeota archaeon | reverse complement strand
TACAGATATTACTATTTAAGAAAAGTTGATGATAAAGGTAGAAAGAGAAGCATATATTTAGGGACATGGAAATCCGCTCAGGAGGTATATAAAGAGATACAAAAAACAAGAGAATTGAAAAAGAAAATAAGGCGCCTAAGAGACGAAGTGAAAGACATTGAAATGAAAATTAAAATGTTGCTAAAAGTGTAGACCATCAAGAACAATTCTATGCAAGTATCAAAAAAGGTACGAAAAAGTAAATCTTGTCAAAGGAAGGGATTATATTACTTCATTGCATTAAGAAGGACAAAACATCTATTTTTGTTAGAATTCCAACTATCTTACCCTTTTTGACAACAAGTACGGCATCATTTCCTTCGACAAATAACGAATAAACTTCACTCAACTTTGACTCGACATTTATTACTGGAAAACTTTCACCCATGACATCGCTCACTTTTTTATTCAATAAATCCTTTCCAAAAATAGTAAACGATGTCATAAGGCCACGTTCAGTAATACTGCCAACAGGTTTAAGACTAGAATCCAATACGGGTAACTGTGAAACACTATAGCGTTTCATCAGGTCTGTTGCTTTTCGAACACTATCTGTAGGCCTAACAAAAATTAATTTCGGTAGATGAGGATTTTCTTTGTTTTTTTTCTCAAGCACCTCTCCAACAGTATGACCCGATATTATTACGGCAGATAGTGCATCCATAATTCTCTTTAGTGTAGACAACCTAGGATCAACAGTTCCAGACTCAATTCGAGCAATCATAGACTGACTTAAACCAGCGAGTCTTGCAAGTTCAGCTTGTGTTAGCCCGGCCTTTTTGCGCATTTTTTTTAGTTCTCTGGGAGTGGGAAGATACATACATGATGCACCAATAATTATAACACAATATAACATAAAAGTATTAATCATCAGGATGTTATTACTTGTATTCTTACAGGTGGTGTTAAGATAAGCTAAATGCCGCCAAAATTGCATGTAACCACCTCTCGTACTCGGTGTCGCCACCTAGGGGACGTGGAGGTCTTTTCAACGTCATGTGATAACGTGCATGGTTGTAATAGAGTACGAAGAGAGATAACCATTCCCTCAAGCTCTCGAAGGTTTCTCGCCGAGAAGGATAATAAACGTCGAAGCCCCTCGCCCGATCTTTCAGCGTCTCGAACCAGCGTTCAATGTAGTTTCGTACGTCACCATGCATCACCTGATGACGTATACTAAGTCGTTTCAACGCACGTACATACCATGGTCCACCATCAGTTACTACGAGTTCTGGCCTACCGGCATAACGTATAAGCAATCTGAAAAAGATTAATGCGGTTAGGTAACTTCTAGTATACGTAGGATACAGAAACACGATTTTCCTCGTTTCGGGGTCAATGGCCGCCCATAAGAAGATATGTACTCCTCTGAAGTTAACTTCTGTCTCGTCAACTACGATTGTTCTTGCACCGCCGGCGAGCTTAAATACGCGGTCCAGGATTGACTTACCCATCGAATGGTACCAATTCCACACGGACACATGAGAAATCTTAATATGTAAGTTTCTCGCTATAATACGATAGGAGGAGCCGAGGAAGTACCTGAAAACCGCGAGTAATTTGAGCGGCAGTGGGACTTTGTTATGAATGAAAACGCCACTTGAGCACAAAGTGGTTTTCAATTGGTTCCAAAATTCGTTTTGGCCCGACATAATTAAGATACTTGGCTCATCCACTTATCCTTTTTGTTATCTTAAGAAAAAGACATGTGAGAAGGGGGATCTTGGAGATGAAATGTGTTACATTAAAAATGTAGATTTTTTAGCTGGGAAGTAACCGCTGATTGAGATGTCAAGAGGAACTAGATTTTAACTCAAAAATTGTCCTAGTTAGTTT
>JAGSHR010000126.1 GCA_029855985.1 Candidatus Njordarchaeota archaeon | reverse complement strand
AGGAGATAAAAGTAGAATAAAACCATTAATTAATTTTTTTAAACCTTCTTTTTAAATCAAAAAGAAAAAAGGAGAGTGATATAAAATGCCCGAGAAAAAATCTATTTTCCTAAGAGTCCTGCCCATGAAGGAAAGTAGGGATGTATATAGAGGAATTGCTAAAATCCATTGGAGCGATATGGAGAAACTTGGTGTTAGGCCAGGGGACATTATACTTATTAGAGGAAACAAGGAAACAGCTGCAAGAGCGTTTCCAGCGGAGACTTATGATCCACCTGGAACCATACAAATCGATGGGTTAATAAGAGAGAACGCTGGCGTTAGGGTAGACGAGTACGTTGAAGTTAGGAAAGCTCAATGGGCTGAAGCAGAGGAAGTTGTGATAGCACCACTGGAACAAATCCCGTTTTATTATTATCAGCTGTCAGAACACCTAAAGAGGTTGCTCATTGACATGCCCTTAACGATTGAGGACAAAATAATGATAAGACAATTCACAACAGTATTCAATTTCATGGTTGTAAACCATAGACCAAGAAACGTGGAAGCAGTAGTGATAACACCCAGAACAAAAATCACAATACAAAAGAGACCACCAGAAAGAGAAATCGGCATACCCAGAGTAACTTATGAAGACATTGGTGACCTAGAATACGCAAAGCAAAGAATAAGGGAATTAGTAGAGTTACCATTAAAGTTCCCCGAGCTCTTCAGGAGACTTGGAATCGAACCACCAAAAGGAGTATTATTGTATGGTCCACCAGGTACGGGTAAAACACTACTAGCAAAAGCAGTAGCAAACGAATCAAACGCATACTTCATTGCAATCAATGGTCCAGAAATCATGAGCAAGTGGTACGGAGAAAGCGAAAGAAAACTAAGAGATATATTTGAAGAAGCGAAAAAAAATGCACCAGCAATCATATTCATCGATGAAATAGACGCAATAGCGCCAAAGAGAGGCGAAGTAGTAGGAGAAGTTGAGAAAAGAGTTGTATCACAATTATTAACACTAATGGATGGGCTTCAATCACGAGGTAACATAATCGTTATAGGTGCGACCAACAGGCCTGATGCAATCGACCCTGCCCTAAGAAGACCAGGAAGATTTGATCGCGAAATAGAATTAGTAATACCTAACAAGGAAGCAAGATACGAAATCTTAAAAGTTCACACTAGAGGCGTGCCCTTAGATAAAGACGTTGATTTGCAAAAAATCGCCGAAATTACACATGGTTTCACTGGTGCAGACCTGGCAGCACTAGTCAAGGAAGCCGCAATGTCAGCGCTCAGAAGAATATTACCCAAAATTAACTTAGAAGATAAATCATTAGACCCAAAGATACTGGAAGAACTTGTGGTGACTATGGATGATTTCAAGCAAGCACTTAAAGAAGTGAGAGCCAGTGGATTAAGAGAAGTTGCCATAGAAGTACCAAATGTCAAGTGGGATCAAATAGGTGGATTGAAAGAGGTCAAAAAGAGACTGCAAGAAATGGTTGAATGGCCACTGAAATATAGAGACATATTTGAATACGCAGGATTAAAGCCACCAAAGGGAATCCTACTTTATGGTCCACCTGGTACGGGTAAAACACTACTAGCAAAAGCAGTAGCAACAGAGAGTGGAGCAAACTTCATAGCTGTTAGAGGGCCCGAGATACTTAGTAAGTGGGTTGGGGAGAGTGAAAAAGCAATAAGAGAGATCTTTAGGAGAGCGCGAACCTATGCACCAGCAGTAATATTCTTTGACGAAATCGATGCAATAGCGCCAAGAAGAGGAAGCGGTATCGGTGATTCAAGGGTGACAGAGAGGATAGTATCCCAATTATTAACAGAGATGGATGGAATCGAAGAGCTCCACGATGTGGTTGTAATCGCGGCAACGAATAGACCCGATCTGCTTGACCCAGCGCTCCTGAGGCCAGGTAGATTCGACAGAATAATTGAAGTTGGACTGCCCGACAGAGAAGCTAGAAAAGAAATATTCAAAATACACATAAGCAAACACAAGAATATACTAGCGGAGGACATTGACAAACTTGCTGAGAAACTCGCAGGAGAAACAGAGGGATTTTCTGGAGCAGAAATCGAAGCTGTATGTAAAGAAGCCGCTGTTTCAGCGCTAAGAGAATTCCTAGAACAATACAAGGATCCGAAGGAGGCAAAGAACATTATTGACAAGGAGAAACTAAAGTTCCTAAAAGAAGAACACTTCATGAAGGCAATATCAGAGTTCAAGGAAAGAAAGAAGAGATTCCAGCAAACCAGAGAGGAGCGATTGCCAATAGAGTTCACATAAGTGGCGCGAATAATGTAAAAAACCTCACTATATTTTTTTCTTTAATAGAACCAACTTATTCTTCTCCGATACAGCCACTAATAACTCTTTATTCTCTGTAACTTTAGTTGCAACATTCTCAATATCAAACTCTAACGATTCGAGAGCTCCAAATTTTCTAACCTCACCATCTCTACTTAACTCCAGGAGATTTATCGAACCGTCAAAACCAACCCAAACAATATAAAACATGTCACTTTGAATAGTAAAATCGAATTTTGATAAACTCTTACCAAGACTAACGCTATTGATTATATCACCTTTATCATCACCCACATATAGACTCCCATTCTTACTCCCCGTCAGAATATAATTACTTTTACCAATTGAAGCCATCTTTACATCATTAACAATGTCCCCAAATGTTTTATAGAACTCCAATCTACCTTCAAGATTTACAGCTGTGTACCCCCAAAGACCAATTAATAACAGAAACACATTTTCTCGTTTCACAAAACATTGAACACCTCGATATAATTCTGATAAATGAACAACTTTCTCCATATCAATTGTGTTTATTTTTAGTTGGTTAGGTAAAAGGTACACAAAGAGAGTTCTTTCTGGGTTAACACAAAAATCTATGGGGGTAACCTGTAATTTGGAGACTTCTCTAAGCCCATGTGTTTTCTTGAATTCGAATAATAATCCATTACTGATAAAATATAGTGATTCTCCATAAGTTACTGCTTTCGAGACACTAAGGTTTACGTTAAATCTATACAACGTTGATACTGTAAGATCATTCTTTACTTCCACTATTCTCTGACTCGTGAGAACCCATATAGCATTATTAACATGAAATACCCCAAAAACTCTTTCGCCGTCAAAAGTTATTTTTAGCATGTTCTCCTTTGCCAAGGGAACCACCAATTAAGCCTCAATACAAGAAGCTTCTAAACTTCTTTCTGTGAAACTTTTTTCATTGTATATGAAAAAGTATTAAGTATGTTGTATATGATTATGTTAAAGTAAACTAAATAAAGCCTATATTTTTGATAGTTAAACATAGTCAAAAGTGAAGTAAATTATGGTGTCCTTAAATGGTAGTTAAATTAGAAGAAGAGGAGTGGGAGTTCCCTACTACAAATCGGATAAATGCTTTCCTGTGGCTTCTTCAGAGACTCTTTGGGATTGTGATAATTGCTTGGATGCTACTTCACACGTACTCAAACTACCTAATAACACTTGGACCAGAGATATACGAACATGAAATACAATTGTACGAGTCCATACCAGGAATCCAATTAATCTATGCGGCGCTAGGGGTAGCAATTGCATGGCACGCATTCTATGGGTTGACTTTGATAATTCAAGATTTACTAACAAGTAAGCAACCAGTCGGTGAAGCTATAAAAAAGAGAACAGCACCCTTACTCAATAGGGAAATAGGCACCCCTAGAAATATTAAAATGTGGTTTTTCTCCGGCAGACAACTCCCCTCTAGGCCTCTTTGGAGTTTGCACAGAATCTCAGCACTCATTGTAGCCTTTATAGTTTTGATACACTTTATACACATACACGTAATTGGAGGACCAGAGTACTTTACTAACTGGGAGAACGTCATTAGCACCTACAAAGACCCCATTTGGATGGTCTACTATTTGATATTCAACCTAACGATCTCCATCCATGGGGCACAAGGAATAAGAATTATTATAATGGACTTCACAAATATTGAAAACGAGAAAATTGTAAGGGCATTCGCTGTGCTTATAGCAATAATAGGCTTTGCAATTCTAACTTGGATAGACTATACCGCATATGCACTTGTAAATAATCTAGGGTGAGGAACATGATAAAGCATGATGTAATAATTATCGGAGGCGGTGGCGCCGGATTAAGAGCTGCAATCGATGCTCATGATAGGGGCGTTGATGTGGGAATAATATCCTTCGTGTATCCTTCAAGATCGCACACTGTAGCAGCAGAAGGGGGAATCAACGCTGCATTAAGGGAGGATGACACTTGGGAAGTTCACGCATGGGACACAATAAAAGGTAGTGACTTTCTAGCAGACCAAAATGCTGTTGAATTCTTCGTTAGAGAGGCTCCTAGAGTAGTAAGACAGTTAGAACAGTGGGGTATGGCATTTAACAGAGCAGAGGACATGAGAATGACCCAAAGGCCTTTTGGTGGACAGAGTTATCCAAGAACAGCATATGTAGCGGACTTTACGGGACACGCAATGCTACATACTCTTTATGAACAAGTCGTTCGAAGAAACATTCCCATATATGATGAAGTCTTAGTAACGAGACTTGTCAGAAGTAACGATCGCCTTATTGGTGCAGTCGGTTTTAACATTAAAACTGGAGAGATAGTTGGAATTATGGCAAAAGCATTTATCATGTCAACTGGAGGAGCTGGACAATTATACGAGATAACCACAAATGCTTACTTCAACACTGGATATGGAATGGCAATAGCTTATTGGGCAGGGGTCCCCCTAAAGGATATGGAGTTCTTCCAATTCCACCCAACTGGACTTTACCCAGTTGGTATTTTGATAACTGAGGGGGCTAGAGGAGAAGGAGGTTACCTTATCAACGGTGAAGGCGAAAGATTCATGAAGAAATATGCTCCAGACAAAATGGAACTCGCTCCAAGAGACCTTGTGTCAAGAGCAATACTAACAGAAATAAGAGAGGGCAGAGGAGCTGGACCAGAAAAAGCACATGTTTACTTGGACTTAAGACATCTGGGAGCCGACAGAATCAAGAAGAGATTACCACAGGTTAGGTTCCTATCAATGACTTTCGTCGGAGTAGACCCCATCGAAGAACCTATTCCCGTTATACCGACTGCTCACTACCACATGGGAGGAATCGACATCATTGACCAATTCACAAGAACCGAATTAAATGGATTATTTGCAGCTGGAGAATGTACCTCTGTTTCAATACATGGAGCAAATAGATTGGGTGGAAACTCCCTATTAGATACACAGGTATTCGGTAGAGTTGCTGGCATTATGGCCGCGGAATATGCTAAAAAGCACGATTATTTCGATGGCAGGGAGGAGATAGAGAAAGCCATGAAGGAATTTGATGAAAAACTAGAATTCCTTCTGAACAAAGAGGGTAAAGAGGATGTATACCAAATCAAGAGAGAACTCAAAAATGTTATGCAAAACCACCTTCATGCATTCAGAGAAGAACAATCAATGTTGCAGGGCCTAGAGAAACTGAGAGCTCTCAAGAAGAGATATCAAGATATCGAACTCAAGAGTAAAGCCGTGACGTATGACCTAGAATTGCTAAACGCGTTGCATCTTGAAGGAATGCTCGATATCGCAGAAGTCATGTTTATTGGAGCAATTAACAGAAAGGAGAGCAGAGGAGCCCACTATAGAGAGGACTACCCCAAGAGGGACGACGCAAACTTCATGAAGCACACAATCGCGAGATATAGAGGCCCAAACCAAGAACCATTAATAGAATACAGGGACGTAATTGTGACAAGATGGATACCAATTGAGAGGAAATATTAGGAGGGAACGCGAATGCAAAATGGAGAAAAACTCAAATTTATAGTCTTCAGGTTTGATCCTAGGAAAGACGAAGCCCCCACATACAAGGAATACGAGGTACCCTACAGAAGAGGAATGACCGTTCTGGATGGGTTAATGTACATCTTCGAGAACCTCGACCCCTCATTATCCATAAGGTTTAGCTGTAGGCAAGGAATATGTGGCTCTTGTGGAATGGTGATAAACGGAAAATACGAGCTAGCTTGTAAAGCACAAGTGGATAAGTTGGTGAAAAACAATACAATTAAAGTTGAACCAATGCCACATTACCCCGTGATAAAGGATCTAGTAGTTGACCTGACAACACTTTACGAGAAAGTCAAGAAAGCGAAAGCATTCTTCATTGGAGAGTCAATAGACTTAGAAAGAGAGTTCCTCCAAACACCGAAACAAAGAGAGAAAATCAGCGAATACTTACACTGTGTGCTATGTGGAGCATGTGTATCCGCCTGTCCCGTTGTTGAGACAGATTGGGAATTCCTAGGACCTGCTCCCCTAATGAGAGCCTACAGGTTCGCTGCTGATAACAGAGATCAAGGAAACAGGGTGAGAATACCTGCCGTGACAGGAAGTGATGGTTGTTATAGATGCCACTTCGCCTATAGCTGTGTAGAAGCATGTCCAAAAGAATTACCCCCAGCAATAGCAATTAGGAGCCTTCAAAGACTAGCCTTCAAAGCCGCATTGACAGGTAAATTATGATTAAGGGAGGTGGGATGGAATGGAAGAATTATTGAAAAGTTATAGAACAATAATTGGAGACTTCGATAATGATGGAAAAGAAGAAAAGATTGTTGGATACTTGCAAACTGTTAGCATGATGAAAGATGAGAACATAATTTGGAGAGACGTACTCGCTGGGGTGGCTTTAGTAGTTAGAGTGCACGATATCAATGGCGACGGTAAACCAGAAATACTTATGGGTGGAAGCGAGAGAAAACTAAAAGTGTATGACCTCGAGGGCAATAAGATAAAAGAAATTCAGTATTGGAGCCCAGGAGATAAAAGGGCAGGCTGGATTTGGGACATCATTGTTGATGATGTGAATGGTGATGGAAAACCAGAAATACTTGTGGGCGGTATGGCTGCTTGGGGTGGAGGTGGTATCGATGTTAAGCTTTATGATAGTGAATTCAATGAGATTTGGACTTACCACGTGAATAGATCCTCTTTTAGGTTAGGAG
Organism: Candidatus Njordarchaeota archaeon; assembly: GCA_029855985.1. The sequence continues at coordinate 870 of JAGSHR010000126.1, read as the reverse complement.
TTGAAGATTTAAATGGTGATGGAAACAAGGAAATAGTTGTCACCACATTCATGGGTGATGTAATCATATTGGACAAGAATGGTAAAGTGAAACATAAGACACAAGTTGGCGCGGGAGTTTCTGCTATAGAGATCGCAAGTCTCAATGAGACAGGAAAGAAATTCATTATTGTTGGGACAGTTGACGGAGATCTATTCGTGTTTAACCATAAGTTGAAGGAATTCTGGAAGATGAAAGTCTCAGATTACTACCCTGTTCAAGTTTATAGTATAATAGCAAAGGACTTTAACAATGATGGAAAACCCGAGATATTGGTTAACTGCAGAAGATGCGTACTCCTATTATCAAACAATGGAGACGTACTTTACAGCAAAGACAATAACATCCTAGAATTTGAACACAACGGCGAAAAATACAAGTTCCAACCATTCGTGGAAGAATTAGCATTATACAAGAATGGAGAACAATTATGGAGAATAAACCTACCAGACAGATTAGAAGCTGCAACCATCGTTGACTTTAACAATGACGGCGAACCCGAGATAGTTATTAGCCTATCATACAAGAAGGTAGTTGTTGTAAACTTGAAGGGAGAAATCATCAAGGAATTCGAGGTAGAAGATCAGACTTCCATGGTCGAGGTCGCTGACGTAAACAACGATGGGAAACTTGAATTAATCATCGGGACAGCATTCGGAGGAGTCTATGTGTACGACCTCGATGGAAACAAGTTGAGTGAACATAGGCTCTACGGTGAAATAGGAACAATCGGGGTCTTCGATATCGACAATGATGGAAAGAATGAACTAATCGCCGCTACGAAAAACCAAGCAGGAGAAGTTCTTTACATCAAATATTAAACCATTATTT
>JAGSHR010000248.1 GCA_029855985.1 Candidatus Njordarchaeota archaeon | reverse complement strand
TTAGAACACCACTAACCAAAAATCAACTACCGTTAGGTAAACAATCTAGTTAAAATACATATTTAGAGTAAAACAGATAAAATAGATTTGGAAATTAGGAATATATAAGATTCTTAAGCAATCTTTCAAGTAGAGACTTTTTTGGGTATTTTTAGAACATTGAACATCCATTCTTATTGGTAACATAGATTTCGATTTTTTCAATTTTCAAATTCATACTTGCAATTTTTTCAATACATTGCAAAAAATTATTACTACATGAACCTATAGCAAAAAATTTTTTATTTACAAGAAAATTAATATAATACAATTTAAAAGCACGCGGTGTTAGTATGCGAAGAAACCATGTCTTAATATTCACTGGTCTAATTCTACTGGCAATTTTCTTAATCGCACCCTTTTACACCACCAATCAATTAAACAAAACAAAACAAGTCACAGTAAATACACCGATAAGTCCCCCTCCACACCCCATAAACAGCGGAAACCCAGCAAAAATTGAACCAAAATGGGAACTAGAGTTGCCCCGCGGAAAAATAGTTGATATAATTTACGGGGACTATATACAAAACGACAGCACAAAAGAAGTAGCCTTAATATATGATAACGACACAGTGGCAATAGTAAACTTTACGGAAACAGGAGGGATAGGACAAGTACTGGGGTACCTTAAATACAATAGCGCAGACACAAGCATAATAAAAGGAGAAAGATACTTCATGAAACCCTACTACAACGCTGGCAAAATAGAACTATGGAACACAACCAGCGACTTCAATATAACACTACCCAACGCCTTCACAGACGTCGACTACGGCGACGTTGACGGAGACGGCTCCACAGACATAGTAGCAATAAACTCAACACAAATACACGTTTATCTCACTACAAATCACGGGGTAGTCGAGAGAGTTATTACAACAAATGATATAGGAATCACAGCGAACTCGATAGTGTTCGATAAGGAGATTCAGCTCTATCGTTTAGATAAAATTGAAGATAAGGGCCTGTTAATTAATTTTGTTATAGAGGCTGATATCGGCGTACTATTGATCTATGATGTTAATATTTGGATCAATGAAACCGTTTACAAATATTACAGTTGGTATTTGAATGTCCAAAGTGTATATACAAATTATATATTTCATTTCGTCACGGATGCAAGATTCGATGATACCTATTACACCGTAGCTCTTCAGTTTAATTCCTCAGGAACAATCATAATCGAGTTCTATCATGCTTCATACCAATTCACGTCTTACAATACTTCCCAAAACGCTAACTACTTCTCAACAATAAGTTTCTCGAATACTCTCACCGATAAAGTAGTAATGAAACTAAGGGACTATAATGAATCACTTAGCTACGGTGAATATGCTATAGTGCCATATATCTCGGGTACACGCACATACCTAGTAATGTTCTATTCTGTCAACAATTCGGGTACGATCCAAATGAGTTATACCTTACTAACGGGGTTCACGATCCCAAGTACTTATAGTATTGGTCTAGTGGATGTAAACTATAAAGATAGGGTTGATGATATATTGATCCCTCATCCAGGGACAAGGAGAATAACGGAGATCCCAGGGAGTTATCTTCGAGCAGGAACATATAAGCAGTACACAATTGAAACAATATTAACATGCTACTCCCTTGCAACAATGAACCTAACAAAAGACTTATTCGACGAGATAATAACTGGGGAAGACGGTTACCTAATGATGTACAAGACACCAGGGATGAGCCCCCTATACTTTGACGGTAAGCCGGCTGGACCAGTCGTTATCCTAAAGAAATATGACATAAACAATGATGGAAGTGATGATTTCCTAATGGTGTACAACGATACGGACACGGGTATACAATATCTGTACTATTACATAACTGATATAAAGCCTCCCCAAATAAATGAGATAAGTTACGCTCCAAAAAAACCAACGGCAATAGATTCAATCACTGTTACGTTAAAAGTTACAGACAACACAAAAGTAAACTATGTTTCGGGATATTATTTGGTTTATCTATATGACAAAAAACTCATTGACCATCCCGTATTCTTTACAAAAGAGGCCGACGGAGTCACATACAAGGTTACCTTAGAGGCTCCACAGTTTTACGATTACTTGGCTGACTATAAATCATACTTGTTTATCTCAGCTGTAGATATTTTCGAAAACAAGAACTCTACTTTTCTCATGTTTGATTTGAACTCAAACATTGATCAAGACACATACTTTAGACCTGCTGGGGAAGACATTAAAAATATTTATGTTATAAAGCAGTGGGATATCGATAGAGATAATAAATCAGAAATTTATTATGCGATTAACACAACGGAACCAGACGTGAACGGTAATGATGCATTCGTGTTTTTAGCGGATTACTCTAATAGGCACCTTGTAAATGTCAGCTATGGAGTGAACTCTACAGTGTATGGGGAGCCCGTCGACATAATATACATGAATGACACCGATGGTAACCCGCGAATAATATTTGTAACAAACCTATTAATCGGCGTGCTAGACCCAATGCTAAACCAAACATACAATCTAACAGTCTCAGATCCAATTATCTCCTCAAGGATTAGTGACATTAATAACGATGGCTACAACGAGTTATTATTATCATTCGCAAACGGAACAATATCCGCGTACAGAGTTTCACCAACCTCTCTAATAAAAGTGAACTCATACAACGTTGAGTACATCGCTGCAGATTTCATCAAGATAGGAGATTATATTTACTATATCTCACTAAACGACACAACAGGCTACGTTAACGTGACAGCATTAAACATTATAGATCTATCGTCAACTAGAATATTCACATTCAAGAATGAAAACGTTTCATACACAAACAACTATCGTATGTTAGCCGTGCTCAATGGCAAAGCGCTGCTAGCGTTAAAGAACGGATCCATCTACAACTTCGACATAAACGGGTATGAAAAATTGAATATCCCTAACAAGCTATCGGGCATACCGGGAACAACAAGCTATATAGTTAAAAATAACACCTTATACGTTGGAGACGAAACGGGAGAAGTCTACGTAATTAACACACAACTACAAATCACGAACAATATTAGGGTGATCTACGGTGCATTACCCTACTCTTTAGATGCGGGAGACATCAATAACGACGGTAAAACAGATGTTGTCGTGGAGTACATAGAACAATTCCTAAACCTTATAAACTTCGACAACGGACAAATAACATCATACTCGACAGACACGCACTTCAAAATCATGGTAGGAGATTTCGACAATAGCACAGCGGATGAAATATTCATGGTGGGCCCTCCGGGAGTGGTTTTAGCTCATGATCTCGCCAAGTACTACAGTTTGAATATTGATTTTGGGAAACCCAGCAATGAGTACGTACAAGGTGAACATATCAGTGCATATGTTGACATTCATGACATTTTCGGTGACCCAATAACAAAAGCAGAAATAACCGCGATATTCTACAGACCAGATGGATCAAAAGTAGTGCAAACATTCGTAAACTTCAACAATGGAACATACAAGTTAAGGTTACCCTTAGTGAACTGGGCTTACGGTTACACGAACATGACGATTCTTGTACACCACAACTACTACAACGATTACAGTTACAACGCATCATTCTTGGTTAGACCCATATTGAACCTCATAGTTGACGATGAGATAGAGGCTAGTCACGGTTCAAACTGTACAATTAGATTAGATGTTAGGGACATTAATGATTTCAAAGTTTACAACGCTTCGGGATACATCCAAGTGAACGGCATAAGGAAGAACATAGGTTTCGATCCCCAAACAGGATACTATGAAGCAATTATCACAGCAGATGAATTGAAGACGCTTACAATGGGAGAATACAACATGACAATAAACGTGTACCACCCATTGGCATTAGAAAACGCCACAGCAAACGTTACACTAGTAGTTTACTCAAGCTTGAACATTTCAATCACAGTTAACCCTGGCATCATCGTTCAAGGTGAGAACTTCACGGTCACTACACAAGTAATTGACCAAAGTGGCGCGGTGATAACTGATGCATACATTGACGTTTACATTGACAACGAGTACTTCGACAGCGGTTACACAGTGAGTGTTAACACATCATACTGGGAGGGAGGGAACCACTCAATAACGGTTTACGTAACACACGATTATGCCCTTGGAATGTACTTCAACTCCTCTTACATTATAGTATTATCCCAACCAATAATGGAAATCTCATTTGAGAATGACAGCGTTGGCGTAGCCAAGTTCTATATAGAGCTATACGACAAGTACTGGAATACATTAAGTGACGGAAAACTAGTGATGAGTGTGCTTGGTAAAAACTATACCATAAATGGCACAGCTAGCTTCAGATTCAAATTCAACTTCACCAAGTTGGCGCCACAATCAGTGTTCAACGTTACATTTTACTTGGTGAATGGAAGCTACACGCTGGAATCCAAACTTGGAACTTACACGATTAGAGTATTAATCTCTGGAAAAATAACATTCAATTACGAGGAGCAATATTCTCACAGCGAAATAATCTACCAGGGTAACGGGGTAAGATTAACGGCCAACATAACTGATATGTTCGGTAATAAACTTGTGGGTTTAAGTGAAGTTTATATTTACATAAGCGGTGTTAGTTACCAGTTAAGAGAGGTTTCACCAGGAGTTTACAGTGTGGTCTTCCCAACAGATGGGTGGGCATATGGGATGTACTTATTTGAGATTATAGCGTATAATGACACGTTCTACGGTGGCCAAATAGAGGTTTCCGGAAATATACTAATTCTGCCGAGAATACAGCTTAAAGGAAGTTATACCACATTCAATAATCTAACGACAATAGCTTACTTTACTATAACAGATAGATACGGGTACCTAATATCCAACTATAACTTTAGTATACTTGAAACAAATCTAACACTATTATCTTACTCGGCGGACTCTGGGGCTCTAGCACTGGTTTTGTCATCTATTGACATGGGTCCAGGGCTCTACATATTAAAGTTAAACGTTTCATGGGTCCACGATTTAACCGGTGTAGGTACATGGGAGGTATTTGATTTAAAAGTACCAATGGTTACGACAATTACGAGTGAGGATGTGAATGTTACCGCGCCTGGTCTTGCTGCAAATACTAACGATTATCCAGCTAACGCCATTGTTCAAGGGAACAACCTCTACATTAACGTCACAATTGTTGATGATTTTGGAAATCCAATAACGAGAGCTAGGGTTAGATTGATATTTGCGGGCGTAGTTTACTCTCCATCCGAGAAGATAGGTAATTTATACATGTTTACCATCCCAACAGAGAAACTTGCCTCAGGACACTACATTGTAATCATACAGATCTCAGGGCAAAATCTCTACGTTGGAAACGGAGATGTCCTCGAGGTAACCAAGGTGATCTACATTAAACCAGAAATACACTATGAAGTGATAATGCCTGAGAACATACAAGAGGGGCAAAACTTTACTGTCATCATTAGAGTAACAGACAAATACGGTAATCCGCTCCCGCCAATAGAAAACAAGACAAGAATATATGTGAGGGTTGGAGACAAAACATATGTTGCAAAGTACGATGAGCAGCAAAAAGTTTATGTAGCACAGGTTTCAGCGCCACCGGTCGGTGAAACAGAAGTTCAACACAGTTACGGAATCCAAGTAATAGTTGATTATGAGGGGACAAATCAACCAACAATAGAACAAGAGGAAATAGTTGTAAACGCGACTCCCCCAATATCCAACACAGCGATCAGTACAAACATTAACTGGGTTTCAGCGCTCACGATAGGTTTAACAGTGATAGCTCTAGTCGGGTACCTAATAGTTAGATTTAACATGTTCAACGAGAAACTAATACGTTGGTTGTACTCGATAGTCATGTTTGGAAACATAGCCCTCGTGATAGTAGCCCTATTACTCGCAGCGATACACGAGTATGGCTATGCAGAGATACTAGTATTAACAGCGTTCATAGGAATATTCCCATGGTACGGATTACAAGTCAGACTAGATCAAATCAGAATGTTTAAACACGCCTTTAAGTCAATGATAGAGGATAAAAAGCCAGAGATAGAAGTAAACCCAATACCCTACATATTCATATACGCGTTTGGAGCGGTCACAATCCTCTTGGCATTTGAGGTAATAGGACCAGGAATGATATGGTTCTCACGGTACGTCCTTGGCGGATTCAAAGTGGGACCAATCCACTACATAACAGCGCAAACCCTAGTTTTCTACCTATTCGCAGCTAGAGGGATCTTTATAAAAACGGTTAGGCACTTAAAGGATGTTGCTGAAAACAAGTTGCCAACAATACTTTACGCGGAATCCTTGGAGTCAAGGATGACATTATTCACTAACATCGTTGAGGACTCCATTAAACTAATTGGGTCATACGTGATAACAACTACAATCTACACACTCTACCTACTAGCTACATCAATATGGGGTACATCGAGATTGCCCATGATTAACTTAGACCCAACAGTATTAGGATTAATACTCCTACCATTAACCCTACCAATTGTGGTTATTTGGTTGCTACAATACATAAAACTACCATGGGAGAGGGGAATAGAAAAACTAACACTAATAGGGGAATAGCAACTTAAGAGTCTAGAATAGAAATATATTAAACATTTTTTTCCTCTTTCTCCTTTTTTTAGTAAACTAAAAATCGTTTTAATATGAATTGAACCTGATAATAGGGAATTTAATATCAGAGGTTGTGGAAGGTTATAAAATTGTAAAGTAAGCTTAATATTGAAACTGCATGGGCTCTTATAATCTTCTGTGTTTAAAATAGTTTCTGTATTCCCCATTTTTTTATTATGGTTAGAGTATTTTCCACTATTATCTTGGGTAAGTCGTTTAGTGAATGCATGTAAATCACTTTGTTGGAGAATCTTTCAAGGTCTTGGAGAGCATTTGGTGATGTTGAAACTGTTATGATATAGAAGTTTCCTATGTTTTCTCTTATTTCTCGAAGATAATCGGCTGCGAACTGTAAGTCTTCCTCGGAGTCAAAAGTGTCAGTAAATATGAATATTAGTTTTTTTGAGTCAAGGTACAATTGGTTCTTAAGGTGTAAGGTGACGGCTCTAAGTGTTTCGAAGATTGCGGTACCACCCAAGAACTCAATATTATAATTGCCCATTTCCACTTTTTGTTTTGGGTACTTTATTATCATGTATCCTGTGCCGAAACCGCTTATGCTTAACTGTATTCGACTGTTTCTTTTCTCTATCAGCGGCTTTAAGGCTTCTGAAACTATGATGGCGGATTTCATGACTAACTCCGCGGCTTCACCATACATGCTTCCACTCAAGTCTAAGTGTAAAATTATATCTAATTTTGGGAGCACTTTAGAGTAACCGGAGAAAGCTTTTGGGGCGGGGATATCCCTAGCCATGCTCCAAATGTACGCTTCTAGGAGTCTTTCCTCAAAAATGTCACCCCAATTTTCAACTTTTTCTTCAAAATCAATTTTTATCTGGTTGACTTTCTCGCGGAGTTTCTGTATTAAAGCTTCATTATCCTTGACAGTCTCCAAATAGAAAATATAGTCGTGGATCTTTGGTATGTGCATGTTTATCGGGGCATAAGCACCCGCTTTGCTAAGTTCAATAGAGATATTATATTGTTTCAGCATCTTGTTTATCCTGTCAACGATCTCGGTTACCGAAAGGTCTTTTTCAAACAGTTTGAAAATTTCTATCCTTGTATCTATTGGAACAGAGTTAAATAAATCATTTATTACGTCTAGCAAGTCTTGACTTAACAGGTCGATTACTCTTTTAGTGTAATCTTTAAATGCTGACTCGTTCTCCTTAAAATAAATATCAATGCTCTTATTGATCTCCTCAATAAACCTGTTAATCTCTTCGGGGGAGTAAATTGCCTTAAGGGCGTTAGAAATCTCGATAGCGAGAAGAATAGAAGTAGAGAAAGCATCTACTGCTTTCTTGCTCCTGCTAGAAAGAATAATCAAACGAATAATATTAGGCCTCAGCAATCTCTCCAGAACGTACCTAGTTTCAAGGGAAGCAGTTTTCAACATGTCACTGAAGTCCGTCACACCTAATCGCGTTATTAGGAATAAAACTTGGTAAATCGTCCAAAGTGGGTTATCGCTATGTTCCTTCATTAGTCTTTCAATTAGGGGCACTTGGAAGATCATATAAAAGTATTGTAGTGACGGGAGATATTTTGGATAAACGGTTGAGAAAAGGAAATCCACTCTTGCATCGTTTATGAGTTCAAATATGACCATCGCTAGGGGGGCCATACGAACAATATCCTCGTTAGCAAATTCTCTGGTTTCCACTATTTCATTAAAGAATTCTTCAAGCTCTTTTCCACCATAAATTATTTTGGCCTTCTCGTGGGCAATCATAGCTTCGATAACTTCGTTTAGAATATCTTGTGGAAGCTTTTCTTGAAAATGCTTGAGAACATAGGGGTTTATATAAACTATATTTCTCGAGCTCGACACCAGCCTGAAGCCCCTAGTAATATCCAGAGTTCCGATTGTTACTGGGATAGAGAGGGCATTCTTAAAGTTAAAGTTCCTCCTTCCATCTTCTTTTAATTCCCCAAGAGTTCTTGATAAACTGAAGTCACTGTCAACCGCGTTCTCCACGGATTCTTCACTTACTTTTTGTTCTCTACTCTCACTAGTACTTGTCAAAGTGCTCTCAATGATTTTGTTCAGAGCATCCTTAAAATCGTTAAAGTTATCCTTTCCATCATCTCCAAACAACTCCTCCTCTACTATCTTTTTTCTTTCCTTAAACGACTTTGATTTCAAATATATCTCCGTTTTACTAGTGATCATTTTTCTCGACTTTACTAGCCACTTAGTGATGTTATCTAAAACATTATTGAAAACTGGGGAGACATCTTTCTCTAATAGGTATTCGCCCTTAAGCTTCTTCTGAACGAGGTTTTTCAAAGTTTCTTTGAGGTCAATGCCCTTTAATTCTAAGTCAATGAAAAACGTTGAACTATCAACAGCTTCAAAGAAGACACCTAAAGCTGACAAATAATAGGACGTTAAGAGAGGCATCACTTCGCTTAATATGTGTTCAACTAATATCCTCTCGCGTGTATCAAAATTCCTTAATTTCTCCTTAACAAAACTTAGCGCTTCATTCTTTTTCTCAATGAATTCCTCCGTCACTTTCAGCATGCCAACTTGTGCCGTTAATGCGTACTGATAAGCAATCAACATTGTCGTGAATAGCAACACGTAGAAAAAAGAGTCAAAAATCATGCTGAGATCAGATGCATCCATCGGATAAGGGTATACTTCTAGTAGATTTATCAAGTTTTTTAGAAAATGGTTTAAAATAAACTTTGAGTTCCTTTTTTGTCCCAACAAATAATACCTCAACATTTCCCTGTAAAAATCAGGCAAATTGGGGTCATTGAGGAAGCTTTTCAGTAAGCGATCTGTTATAACACTAACGACCTCATCGCCAAAAAACAGTACGAAATCAGGGTTATTATTGGCAAAAATGTGTTCTTCCAACATGGATTCTAATAGAAAGTTCGTCAAGTGAATAATATTCGTAGTTGGAAGCTCAAATTTCTTTCCAGCAACTTTTTCAAGAAATTCTTTAACGATATCATAGGAGATTAGTGAAGCAGAATAGAAACTAAATCCAATCAAGTAGAACAAGTGGTATAAAGTTCTTAATTCTTCTTTACTGGTGAACTGATCTAATAGCGAATGGCGATTTGGGCACGAAAGTTTATTATCAACATCGTTGGTATTGATGGGAAACGCCACGGAAACCTTCTTGTAGAGGGTATCAAAGTTTCTATCTTTCCTTCTCTTTTTTTCTAAGCCAATCTCCCAAATCAAATATGTAGGGGCGGCAATAATAGACTTGTGGAAATCTGTCGCTAGGTATTTATTTATTGCTTGTTTCTCCCTTAATTCAAGTGCTATTCCATCATAATTCCAGTCATCCCTAAACATCTGGGCAATGGACTCATCAAACAAAGTTCCAGGTTCATCACTCAACTTATAAAGCTCTCTGTTAAATCCTAAAATGATCTTGATTAAGGGTCTTACCATTTGAAATGATTTTTCGTTATTCAAAAAGTCACTGAAAGCTTTTATTAGTTCTTCTGTAACGTCGAGTTTTAGGAGTTCCTTATACCTCTTCTTAACCTTCCATGGATCATAATCATCACTAACTCTGCTTCTAAAAATCATTCTAAGTTGATGCAATAGGGCAAATTTTGGGTTCTCCTCAACAAATTTAAGTTGAAAAAACTCCTCCCTATACGTCCTAAGCATTGATTCCAGTGAACTTAAAAAACTACTAAAAGTTCTTTTCAAAGCATTATCACGAATGGATCTACCAGTTAAATCAACTACCATGCATGAAAGAATTCGAGAATAGTTTCTTGAAAGGTCCTTAATGTTGTCTTCAAGAAACACCTTGATCTCTGGAAAAACATTATTTGTAAACTCTGCTAAGTCCTTTAAAAACAAGCTAAGATCACTAGCAAGTAAAACGGTAAATAAATCGTTTTCATCAAAAGGAAGCCTTGTTCCTTTATTTAAAAGATGGAAAAAATCTGTTACAAAAGACGAGGTGATTCTTGACGATAAAATGTTTAAGTAATCTAATTCATCTATACGCAGGGAAGATAGGATCTCATCTCTTTTGATGAAAAGAAAGTTGGACTCGTAACACACGTCACCATCTGTATGCTTCCATAGGAGGGTGCCCATATCGAATACAAGGGGTTTATTGTGGTATGGACAAACAAGTCTCATTTTGGTAGCCCTCGAATAAATAATAACCCGAATACAGTTTATGAAGATAATTAGAGTGGAATCTGGGCCAAAGCATTCTCCAAAACTCTTTTATCAGTAACCTTCTGGAAAACCCCGAGATTCCTCACAGCCTCATTAACGTGACGCCAACTTAAACCGTACCTCTCCATGAAATTAAATAACTCTGCTATAGCGTCATCGCTCCAAACCTCTGCGAGATTATCTGGTAGGTTGCCCCTTAAAGATTGATAAATTGAAGCCCTAGAGTAACCCGAAGAGTCTTGGTAACTGGTCGTTCGCGACAATATGATAGTTCCGATAATTGCAGTAGCCATACTCCTAACGCTTATTGGACAATTCTCACCGGCCTCGTTTAAACTTTTTCTAATCATTCTTAACACGGACACGATGTACTCTGCTAGAAGCTGAAAACCTCTCTCTCTTATTAAGGTAATGTCGCCGAGTTTACTTTTAACAATCTTTAACGCAATATTCAACTCATCCTTGAAACTATAGTAATCAAACCAAATTGAAACAACTCTCTCCAAGAGGGAATCGGGTAACTCGTTAGTTCCCAAATAATAATACGGGTTTCCCGCGAAAAAAATATAGAAATCCTCGTGTGACTCACCGCGATACATCATGTCAATAATCTCATTAAGCAATACTGTAAACTGGGGTGGCAAGGAAGTTATCTCATCCAAAAAAACAATACCACCATTCTTAACCATTTCATTCAAAATACCAGGCTTCCTCATATACTGTCCCCCCAAAAGGATCCTTCCACCAAGAAGATCTAACTTGGTAATATTTGCGGAACCTGAAACATACAAGGCCCGGGTACCATACCCCCCTTGAACGCTGGCTTCATCAATCTCCCTAAGCCAAATGATCCTTTCACCACCAAGATACTTCTCCGAAAACCTCCGCATTAACTCCAAGCCAATAAAGCTTTTACCTGAACCCGCGGGGCCAATAAGGTAAAGAGGAATACGAGACTCAACATAGGACCAAAGCACATTAAACCGCTCTTCTGGCGAAAGCTCATTAAACCCATTTTGCCTAACCATCGAAACCACACAAGCACGTAAACCGATTGACTCACAAATTATCCTATTTTAATTCATTATAAATATAGACAAAACAGCTGTATTTTCAGTATATTTTTTTGGTGGCGACAGGTTTAAAACAGCCACAAGCGCATTATTGATTGCCTTCGCGGTAATAGGCTTAATGAGCGACGCAAAACAAGGCAATAGGATTAGCTTGGAGGACAAGTTTACATTGTTCCTCGTCGGTATGAACATAGTAC
>JAGSHR010000015.1 GCA_029855985.1 Candidatus Njordarchaeota archaeon | reverse complement strand
GCGGCCTCGGCAGGATAAAGGGCCACGACATCGTTCCGATAATGATGGACCTCATGAACAGGAGCGAGAAATTTGGGGCCTAAAGGCCTACCTTTCATTCTTTATTTTGACCTCAACTTCTTTCAGCGCCCTAACAAGCATTTCGTTCTCCCCGGGCTTTTTCACCGAAAAACGGATGTACTCAGGCAGTCCGAAGCTCGTGCAGTCCCTTACGAGTATTCCTCGCTCCTTCAGTACCTCAACGACATTTTCAGCGTTTCTCACGCGCCTGACGAAGAAGTTAGCATCGTTTTTTTAACCCCTAAAGTCTTCTCCATTCTCTTCTTCTCACGCCAGATTAGCGGCATCGTCTTCCTTAGGTGCCCGAGGCCATTCTCAATCAAAAACTCCAGGAAAGCTACACCCGTCGAGCCAATACCCCAAGGCACTCTAACGCTCTTGAAAGCATCGAGAAAGCCAATTACATATCCGACCCTAATCCCTGGTAGACTGTAGCTCTTCGTGAAGACATAACCTGCTTCATGATAGCGACGACGAAGTGGGGGGGTAAACGATAAGAGTGCAACCTTCCTGGAGACGGCGAAAGAGATAAGGGTAATAACCTACGCCGCTGATCTGGACTTCTCGGAGAGTAAATTCAGAGGTTTGAGGGACTAAGAGCGTGGTTACGTCAAGGAAGGCGTCGAGGCCGGTGAGGCGACGTGGCTCGCCGTAAAGGCCGGCTTCCCACCCGAAGACGTTTCGAGAAGGGTCGAGGAGCGTTACCATAGGTTAATGGAAATGTAAAGATAAATCTATAATCAACTTGGCCCAGTTTTTATTTTTGTCGTCTTATATCGTATTCCTGTTCAATTTCTTTGCATTTATTATACTCTTCTAACCGTTGACTACTTTTATCAAGATCCACATTAGAACAATTTGTCGAATAATGAGAAGAGTATCTGCTGATTATTTTGCATAACTCTTGATATCTCTCTAGTATCCTCTTCTCAGCATGATAAACTATACATTCCACTAACCTCCTCTGATAAAGTGGATCTTTTAATCGTTCTGGGGAATAATGGATCACAATGGTATCTTTACTATGAATTTCAAAATCCAACGTCATCCATGTAGCTTTTTGATATTGCGAATTATTCTCATTGTCATGTTTAGCACGGAGTAGTACGGTCACCACCCCAGAATTTTTAGCATATCCAATTTCCAATATTGCTCCCGAGGGAGTACTATCCTCAATTATACAAAATCTTGATGCAGCTAATAGCAAATGTAACTTCTGGCGAAGAGTGAAAAAATGATATCTCTCTCTAGGAGTTAAATGTCTATTTGTTCCTTTATCATCTATTAGAGGTATTGTTAATATGTCATCTGCTGATTTTAGAATGTATTGTTCTTCAACTATCGGCATCCGAATATCAGTGAGAACGCCCTTAAGAATCTCTTTTAGTTCTGCGACTGTAAGGGCTGAGCTTCCATTGTTATCAGTATTATAGTTTTTCCAGGGTCCAAGGAGTAATATAAACTTACCAATAGCCCCTTTCTTAAAAAAAGAATCTACCACGTCAGTATCATCCATAACTACTCCTCCGTTATTTAACTTTATTCTGCGCTAAAGTTTTTAGCTTCTTTTTCTTGATTATAAATCCATCCTAAAAGAGAGTCATTGCTAACAAGTTTTTCTATCTCATCTTTTACCTTTATGGCTTTTTTAACAATTTCTTTCCCGAGATCTCTAAGCCGATATCCAGGATTCTTAAATTTCTCAATAAGCCCTAGTTCTTCCAACCTATAGATAGAATAATAGTACGCATACTTGAGCTCAGGATATCTTGTCATTACCATTTTTTCAAACTCTTCAGGAATAGCCTTTTGGTTTTCATACTCCAACTTATATAACAACGCCAAGATCATAACATCAACGGGGGATACTGAAGAACAAATTGATATATTTTCATCAGACTTTTTAGAATTTTTTCTAAGTTTCTCTATCTCCTCTTGATATTCCCTTGTCAAAAGCTGAGAAAGAGCTTGTCCAATTATGTCACTGTATCGAATAGTATCAATCAGGCTGTCAATCTTGACAACCATATCATCGTTATCATTCATATCTCTCGCCCCCATGAAGGGTCTACAACTTCACACTCTCTACTACACAATACCGTCTCCGTTTTAAAAAGCTTTTGGATACTAAACCCCCTAGTAAGAGATCTTTCTAAATATATTTTGCACAAATGATTTCGTCCTCCTCACTTTCCCAAACTCTCCTCCAGCGCCTGCCTTACAGGCCTTCCAATGTTCACTTCCAGTTCCGTCGCCGTCCCCACTCACTCCTGTTCTCCTTCGAAGGCAAAAACCCTATTCCATCGCTTGTCATTCCCGTCACGTTATAGCCGAGCCTCAGCAGGGTGTATGTTTTCGCCTCGCTTGCCCTCATTATCGCGTTGGCCATAGCACCAACCGTTAGGCCATCTTCAATGAGGAGAGCGATGTTTATCGTTCTAGGTTTCCACGGGGGCGGCTTGTCACTGGCTATCGCGGGATTTGTGATGCCCGCCGTTACGTAGGCCGTGACTTTGCCCCTGGACGAAACGGAGAGAACCTTCTCAACGTTCGCGGCCGTCATGAAGCCCAGGAAGTTCTTTAGCCCGTGCTCCCTCGCGAAGTCCGCGCAGTCCCTCCTGTAATCCCCGCGATAGTCTTTGTGGACCATCATGAAGAAGCCGTTGGCCTTTGTTAAGCCCCCATTGCATGGCGCGTTGCTGAGGGCGCGCATGGGCTGTTTGAAGGGTTTTATGAACCGTTCCATACCCGCATTTTGGTTCACGTGATTAAAACGTTTGCTGTTCTGGAGCAGTTGGAAACTACCGAAAACCTTATAAACCCTGCATGCATATGTAATATTGAACTTACACATGGAGAGGTGAAGACACATGAGGAAAAAGTTGGTAGGGTTTGGATTGCTGGTGCTGGGC
>JAGSHR010000279.1 GCA_029855985.1 Candidatus Njordarchaeota archaeon | reverse complement strand
GCTATATTTGAATCGTATTTTAGATTGTCTCTAAGCTGCGTCAATGTTAGGGGTGTGTAGGGTTCAAGCATTCTCGAAACCGTTATAAGCAATACTGCGAGTGTTGATAGAAGTTTTCTATTACTCTCATCATTTAGGTTTTTCCAAGGTTCTTTTTCGCTCAATAGTTTATTGCCGTACCCGGCGGTGTCTATAACGTTTTTTAAAGCTTTATCTAATTGATTGTTCTCAATGTTTTGAATGTACTCCCTTATTATCTGGTTTGTTTTCTCTATTATCTCGTTTTCTACTAAGGGTTCCTCGATTTTCCCTCTGTTTATTAGAGTTAACACTCTATGGATGAAATTTCCTATTTCACCTATTAGAACCTTATTTATCTTTTCTTCGAATTCTCTGAGGCTAAAGTCACCATCATCGAGAGATTCCGATGTGCTGTGTGCCCAATAGAAACGTAGGTAATCGGGGTTCCATATATTGATGAAATCGTGTAGGCTGATATACCATCTCTTAGATTTTGACATTTTCTTACCTTCTAATGTGGCGAATCCCCTTACTCTTATCTCGTTCGGTAAAGCATATCCTGCTGCCATTAGCATTGCTGGCCAAAATAGTACGTGATGGTAAATAATGTCTTTTCCTATGTAGTGGATGATGTAACCTTTACCTTCAACCCATATCTCTTCCCAATCTAAACCTTTTGCTTCAAATAGTTCGCGTGTGAACGTAATATATCCGATTGGTGCATCAAACCACACGTAAAATACCTGATCATGCATATCTGGGATTGGTACGCCCCAATTGATATCTCTGCTTATATCCCAGTCTTTCAAGCCATCTTTAATCCAACTTAAAACGTGGTCTTTAACACCCTTTGTAAGTTTTACTTCTTCTTTGATCCATTTTTTCAATTTATCTTGAAATTCACTGAGTTTGAAGAATACATGCTCTTTTTCTTTTATCACTGGTGGTCTACCACATATTGCACACCTTGGATCTTTTAACTCAAACGGGCTATATGTTCTCCCACAGACCTCGCAATGGTCCCCATATTGGTTAGGGGCTCCACAGTATGGACAGGTGCCTCTAACTAATCTATCTGGTAACGAGATTTTATCGTGTTCACAATACAGTATTTTTACCTTTTTTTTGTATATGTATCCGTTTTCTTTTATCCTCTGATAGATCTCTTGTGTCATTTTATAATGGATGTTCTTGCTTGTTCTAGAGAATATATCAAAATTTATGCCTGTATCGATAAGTGCTTTTTTAATGATGTTATGATAGTGATCAACTATGTCTTTTGGCGTTTTTTTCTCCTCGATAGCTCTAACTAAAATGGGTGTTCCATGTTCATCTGTCCCGCATATTGAATAAGCATGGTAACCATTTGCTTTCAAGTAACGAGTGTGAATATCCACAGGTAAATACGTGCTTCGAATGTGCCCGATATGCAGTTCTCCATTAGCGTATGGGAGAGCCGCGGTAACCACCATCTTTTTAGAAGTGAATCTTAGCACCTCCAATATAATCGTAAGTTGAATTCTCTTGTCGGAATATTTTTTAATTTGGTATGTATACCTTTTTAAAGTTAATTTAAGTCTGTATATCTATTGACATGATGAATAAACAGTCGCCCGAAAAACATGACGAGTGGAGCCCTCACTGATCACCTAATTTTATAACTTTCTTTTCTCCATTACTAGGTATTATTTTTAGTTTTGCGTTAGGGTAATCGGTTTCTAACTCTTTTCCTTGGAATAATCGATCAAGGAACACCGCTAATGCAGCAACCTCAGAATGCGGTTGATTGCCTATAGCGATATTGTAGTGTGCTAGGGAGTAGACTATCCTTGGGACTTTCTCGGCTCCAACGATGACGAGTAAGTTTCTATTTTTTTCAAAAAATTCTTTCCTTAAGGTTTCAATTGTCTGGTTTATATGCAATCCATACATCGTTAGGTGGATTACTAAATAGTTGTTATCTCTGAGTGTTCTAATAAGTTTTTTCCAATTTTCTTCATACTTAACTTCTATGATTCCACCCCATGTGTTTATGACACCTTGGATGCTTTGAATAACGTTATCATCTTTATCCCCTGTTAAAATAAACTTGGTTGCCCCAAAGGCTCTAGCAACCAATCCTACATGCGTTGTTATCCGTTTATCTCTGTCTTTTCTATGCCCTAATCTCAGTACGACAATCTCCTGCAATACTGTTCCTCCTTTTAATGGTCTCTAATAGTCTTTCTTTATTCTTTTTATATTAGTGAAGTCTTTTCTATATTTTGTGTGAATTGCACCATGTATTATTTGCTGTGGTGTTCCTAAATGTATGATTGGAATCTAATTGAATCATCATTTAGAGCTAAAGATATCAGAGGTGTGATTGGTAAAAATGTTTTCCCAGACCTGATTACCCGTGCGGCAGCTATATTTGCCAACTTAATAGAAGAGAAAGGCGGTAAGCGAGTTGTTGTCTCTGGGGATGGCAGAACATCATCACAAATGTTTTTGTATTCAGTGGCTTCAGGTATTGTTGGAGCAGGACTCGATGTAATCCTATACCCTATTCTCCCCATTAATATCGCGAACTTTGCGATATTCAAAAAAGACGTTGATGGAGGTGCCTATGTTACCGCAAGCCATAATCCTCCAGAATGGAATGGGGTTAGGTTTAGAAGGGAGGATGGCACCGGATTTACTTTCGAGAATAAGATAATCAAGGAGCGATTTAGGAATGGTAACGTAAGATGGGTTGATTGGGAAAAAGTAGGTGAGATCTACGTTGAAAATATTGATGGAATCATAAGGGAGTATATCGATTTTGTTTTAGATAATACTGAAGTTCCTAATAGGTCCCTAAAAATTGTTTTAGATCCCAGAAACGGTGTGGCTAGCATTGGTATACCAAAGCTGTTTTCAAAGTACCATACTGTATATTCATTAAATTCTCACGTTGATGGTAAGTTTAAGGCTGGCGCTCCTGATCCCGTAGATACTGCCATCACAAGCACTATTGATTTAATACGAGGGACTAAAGCAGATTTTGGTATAGTATTTGATGGCGATGGAGACCGAGGTGTAGTTCTTGATGAAAATGGAAAAAGAGTTCCAGCCGAAAGTATAGGGATAATCTTAGCGGAGAGGTTGTTAAAACCTGGAGACACCGTTATAGCCAACTTAGAATGTTCATCAATTATTAAAGAGAAACTTGAACCCATGGGATACAAAGTAGTGGACGCAATAGTTGGCGACGTGTTTATTTCAGAGAAGATTAAAGAGGTTAACGCGAAATTAGCCGTTGAAAATAGCTATCATTTGTTTTTGCCACTATATGGATACTATTATGATGATGTAGTAATGGCTGAATTTATACTAGCCTCAATAATAGCTAACGAGGGTAAACCCCTATCAAAACTGGTAGAACCAATAGGTGAGTTTTACGTTTTAAGGGAAAACGTGGAGGTTCCAGAAGAAAAGAAGTGGGCTATAGCGGAAAAAATTAAGGAAATCTTAATGAATAAGTTTGATGATGTTGTGACAATCGATGGCGTGAAAGTATACTTCGAGAGGTCATCCGTTTTGATTAGACCGAGTAATACAGAGCCTTTAATTAGAATAATTGTTGATGCGAGAAGTAGGGAAAAAGCTCTAGAGTTAATGAAAGAGTATAAGAAACTGGTTTTGGAAACAATAAATAAGGTTTAAAAATTCAACTCTCACTCTAATTTTTACCTTGGTTTCTCAGTGAAAAACTACTAGAGAGTGTGACAAGATTTGTCGAGTAGTCAGCCGATAATTAAACTTGAAAGCAGGGGAGACTTGGAGTATCTTCTCGAAAAGATGAGGACCATAAATTATAATATTGTGTTTGATGTACACTGTCATGTTGACTCTGATATGTATAGTGAAGAAAAGAGAAAAGAGGTTATTGGGAGGGCGATTGAGAATAGAGTAAAAATGGTTACTGTTCCGTTATCAAACGAGGAGAGATTGAGGGCTCTCAGGCTGTATGAGGAATATCATGATTGGATATATATTGTTACTGGGAGTCATCCCTTAATTGACGAGGATCTAGGGGAAGTAGAGCAGTTTATCAGAGAAAATATTGATAAAATAGTTGGGATTGGAGAGGTTGGACTGGATTTTAAACCTCCAAACAATAGCTTTGATGTAATGAAAAAGCAAACAGAAAAATTTGAGTTCTTTATTGACTTGGCATTTGAATTAGATAAGCCCTTAGTTATTCACTCTAGGAGCGCTGGGAGACAATCCATAGAGGTTTTACTTAGAAAAAGAGCGGAAAGGGTCCTAATGCATGCTTTTTCAGGGAATGTAAAGTATGTTCGACGCGGTGTTCAAGCAGGTTACTATTTTAGTGTTCCTCCTACAGCATTTAGGAATAAGCAGAAGATAAACCTTGTTAAGGCGGTTCCAATAGAGCAATTAATGCTGGAAACGGACTCTCCTGTCCTAGCACCGCTCCCTAATATGATCAATGAACCTATGAATGTTCTCATTTCTGCTTATGTTGTGGCGGTTATAAAGGGGATGGATCCAAAGGAAGTTATTGATCAAACAACTAGAAACGCTCGTGAATTCTTTAAGATTAAATAGATAATTCTAAAAAAATAACTAGAAATTTTATTCTTTGTTTCTTTGTTTAATGTGTTTTTATAGATTATATATGGGGTTTTGCGTTATGGAGGAAAAAAATGAAATTTTAGTTATTTATACAACAGTAAACAGCGAAGAGGATGCAAAGAAGTTAGCGAAGGGGCTCGTTGAGGGTAAGTTGGCAGCTTGTGTTAGTTATACCAAGGTGAAATCAAATTATTATTGGGAGGGAAAAGTTGTTGAGGATGACGAATACTTGTTAATAATAAAAACTTCACGTTCCAAGAAATTGGCGATAGCAACTTGGTTGCAGGAGAATCATCCCTATAGTGTCCCTGAGATTTTGTTTTTGGATGCAGAATCAAGTGAATCTTATTATAGGTGGCTTACTGATTACTTAGGAAAATAAAGAAAATATGGTTGGGTAATAATTAATGCTTTAGGATTTTTGTTCTGTTTGTTCCCATTCATTAACTTTCTTTCTCCCTTTTATGTACCTAGGTAGCATTCTGATTAACACGACAAAGAATCCGATTATTGGTACTAACAAGAATAATGCGAGTGTTAGGGGGTCTGGAATTATCGAATAAGGCTTATTTTCATAGATTGTGATCTCAAAAGGCTTGTCTCCAATTTCAGGCCATGTGTAATAACCAATATATTTCTTGTGGGCTATTATCCATAATTCGACAATTGATGTTCTAATGTCCGAGAGGTCAAGGGTAACCGTGTATTTGCCGTTTCCGAGATAAGTTGCATTTTTTACAATTAGCGGAGCGCTATCCCCGGCTCTAACAATGTAAACCTTCGCATCGACGTTTTGTGGGTAATCAGATATGTTTGTAATGGTGAAGTTCACAGTTACAATTGGGTTTTCATTTTTCAACACTTCTGTTTGGGAAACAAAGACGTTTTTTATCTTTAGTAAATTGAATTTGTTTCCAATCCATCTAACAAGGTTTAGTGTGAAGATTCTGTTATCTCCAATATTTATGTAGTCATCGGTGAGCAAACTATATGAACCTAAGATTACAATTTTTGATGTTGTTATTGCTTCGATTGCTATCGCTAGTGTTAAATTAGCCCCTCTGTAATTATCAGCAACAGTTGTATTCATTCCCCATAAAATAGGGTACCTAACTGATTCAAATGTTTGATTCTCTAGAAGCCTTAATGGGTGTCCTGATGGTAAAACTATTTTCGTTACTCCATTGAATAGTGGTGTGTTTGTGTCCCATGAATCAACAAGTTCAACAGTTGTGTTTACCTCGTAGTAACTCGAATTATCTGTAGCTACTGCTTCTACGGCTTCAACACCAAACATTTTAGTAAAATTATTGAATGCTTCAAATTTATCAGCAGGTGGCGCGATTATAAGAGATCCTCCCTCAAGTACGAATTGTGTTAAGAAGTCTGATATATTTTCAAATGTTAACACTCCAAGCATGACAATAAGATCTGATGAACTTATGTCATCGTAAGATTTAACCTCGCTTAAAAATTTTAGATTTATCCATGGTAGTGATTCTAGGTACCCCTTGAAGTTATCTAATTCAGTTTCGGATACGAGAGTGCTATTACCCGTTATTATCGTTACGTTCAGTTTAGTTTCTTCTTGAAATGGGTTTAAGTTGTTGTTAGGCATTGAATTTAAAATTGCAACCATGTTGGATGTTATTAGGAATAGCAATAACGTGTATGCCATAAGCTTGCTTTTACTCATTCCTACCGACCTGACCTTGATTTAACCTTGGTTAATTTTAGAATAAAATTTATTTTAAATAGTTGAACCGGAAAATAATTATTTGGTATAATGTGATAAATGTTTCTTTATAATGGTGCTCGTAATGGGGGAGTTGGATAAACTTTGGGATAATGTGTATAAAATTTGGACCAAGGGAAGAGGATTCAAGCTAGAAGAAATTATCGAGGAAACTGATGAATACAAGAAAGCATTATTCACTAAAAATGGTAAGGAAAAAGCATTTGTTATTGTCACAATTGAGTCTATCTCAGTTCAAGATATCAGATCAATTATTGAGGAAGTTGAGGAGTTTCAAGCCAATAAAATAATGGTTGCAACAGTGGATAAAGTTACTACAAGTGCTCTAAAGGAAGGCAAAGAGGCTGGAATTGAATTTATACATAAGGGAAACCCCTTAATTTATATATTTGATCACTATTTGGTTCCAATTCATAGGGTTCTACCAGCTAATGAGGCTAAAGAGGTCGTACAGAGATATGCAAATGGTAAAAAAGAGTTGTTACCAAAAATACTTATCAGCGATCCAGCTGTTAGGATATTAGGCGCTAAGGTGGGTGATGTAATCGAAATAAAGAGGGTTGTACCTCCCTTGGAGGAACTAACGAAGAAATACGGTAAAGAACACGGTGAAGAAATATACAAGTTGCTTAAAGAATTAACACCTGCGGGAGAAGAAGTGTTCTATAGGGTTGTAATAGAGGAAGCGGAAGAATTCTCATTTTAGTTTACCCGTGTACGCAAAGCTTATATAACTGATTTCACTAAACAATTTATTTGGAGAAGGAATTTCACTATTGTTAAGATATGCATCTATTTAAATTTCTTTAAACCCTTGTATAATATTACTGAATAATATTATCATGTTAAGTAAATGGGTGCATCAATTTGGGTAAAGATCAAAGTAAAGCATCAGACCTCATTAATACGATTAATAGAAAATGGGATATACTAAAAAGAGAACTCGAGCAAGCTACAGAGAACTATTTAGAACTGAGATCCATGCTTGAGGAAATGGACTTATTTATGAGAGAAGTCGTAAATAGAACAATATTATTAGTACAAGAAATGCATGAAGCTATCTCACGGTTAGAGCAAAAAGCAGAAGAACTAGAGAGTGGAATAAGCGGAGGCACATCAAGACCAAGCAAAGCACCATTGCCATCACCACCTGTTCAGCAGCAGAGGCCTTTGCCTCCTCCGCCTCAGCCGGTTCAGCAGTCTAGGCCGCCTTTGCCGAGTCCTCAGCAGTCTCAGCCGTTGTCGCCTCCTCCGGCTCAGCAACCTGTTCAGCAGCAGAGGCCTTTGCCTCCTCCAATGCCACCTATGAACCCAAGGCAGGAGTTATTGGAACAGTTAAAGTCTATATTTAAGCAGAGGCAAAATAAGTGAATTTTATCGTTTTTGTTTTAAAATTTTTAATTCTTTTATGGATTAAGTAATCCTTCATTGTTAGGTTAGTCTATGATGGCCGATAGGAATTTCTTATATTCTATTCTCGAATTTGTAGACCGTATTAAACGTCAGTATCCCGAGATTTACGACGAAGCTATTATGGCTTTAAAAAATAGAAGAGTTAAAAAGTATCTTGTTTTCGATAGAGGTTCGTATTTCTACATTGTAGTAGGTGACGAGGGTGACTATTTGGTTTCTCTTGATTTTAGCGAAAAGTTGCTTGCGAATTGCACTTGCAAAGATTTTATGTATAATGTGTTAGCAAAGAAGATAGACAATCAAGGAACTAGAGATAGACTTTTTTGTTATCATATTGTTGCTGTATTAATTTCTTTTTTGGCAGAATATGCTTTTATGAGTGGAGATAATGCACTGATTTCTTTTAGAAAGAGGATTTTTTTACCAGAGGTGATTTTTGAGAATGTTAGTTATGTGTCCCTTGTATTTGATCCACTGATTCGCTGCTGACCTTCTTTTTGAAATATTTAATCAATATAAACCCCAATATAACAGGTAGTAATGTCGTAGATAATACGACAAGGAGAAGGGTTACAATATTCAAACCGTAGATTGCAATTAAGATGAATACTAATAGTTGAAATGAAACAAGAATTACGAAATATATAATAGCAAATCGGATATTAATCCTCTTATTTAACTCCTTTTCTTTCGAGTAATTTTTATTCATAACCTTACAACCTCTCATTTTAAATGTAAATTCATATATGGTATTCACACGAATTCGTAAAAGCATTAACACATAGTTGCAAATGAAATGAAGAAATAAGAAAGAAAATAATGTTTTATTTTTTTATGAGATCCAGATAAGGAACGATATTAGCAGTCCATAGATTGCAATTCCCTCTGCAAGACCCACAATGATAATGGCCCTACCGAATAGTTCTGGTTTTTCAGTAATGCTTGCGATAGCAGATGAACCCGCATAACCCACAGCTATTCCTGCTCCGATAGCTGCTAAACCTGTTGAGAGCGCCATTGCAACGAACTGGTAACCCTTTGCGATATCACCAGTTGTTGCTGTTTCGTTTTCGGCCATTGGGGTGAAGCTATTTTGGGGTGCAAGAGCAAACGCTACATTAATTGTTATGTTTAACAT
>JAGSHR010000276.1 GCA_029855985.1 Candidatus Njordarchaeota archaeon | reverse complement strand
GTTTAAGTGTATTTATATTATTAATCCGTGAATTTTAATTTATCATATATTTCAGGTTGCTTTAAGAAAAACTTTTTATGTTTCTTAAATTAATCATTGCGTAAATTATCAGTATCTTTTTGTTGTTCAATAAACAACGATGGTGTGTGATTTGTACAGAAGAAGAGCTATCTTGCTATTGATGGTTTTGGGACTGGCTATTGTCTCCCACAGTGCCATGCTTGGAGCAAAGAACATTATGAGCAAAGCAGGAAACTCCATGACGCAAACAAAATTTAATTACGCAGCAACAACTCAAGTGCCACACGTATCCCACCTGTCAAACTTTAATGCCAGTGATCTTGTTAATTTAACACAAATCACTAATGTTACAGCTTATCCTTACGCTATTGATGTCAATGATGATGGTAAAAGCGACTTGATAGCGTCAATTGGAAACTACACTTACGCTTTCTCTTACTACAATAGCTCTTATGTTAAGGTTCTGTGGAGGATAAAAACGGGAGAAGTTCACACAAACTATTTCGTTGCCGATCTTGATGGCGATAGCAAGCTTGAAATATCAATAATTAATGATACTGGAGAACTCTTTATTGTGAATAAGAGTGGCTTCGTATTAAACGAGTTCAACACATCTCTAACACCAAAATGGCTAACTGGTTTCGATTTGAATGGAGACGGTAAAATAGAATTCATAGTTGAAAGCACAGGGGGGTCATTATCTTACGTGCTGTCAAATGGTACCATTAAAAGTTTGACAATTGGTGATTTCTCAAGCCCCAATTTGCTAACACCACCAATGATTTTCGATGACAAAGGAGATGGTTTTCTACACATCATACTAGCCGTTGAAGTCGCCGGTGGTTTATACATGGTCTCCTATAATCTAACAGAGATACAGACGGGATATTTGGATGGAAATAATACCCAATTAATAACTGACAATTTGGATCTTCTACCTGTCATAGGGAATTTTACATTGGACACTAACGACGCCATGTATAGTTGGAATCCATATGAATTCGGAATATTTGTTAATAATAGCTACGTATTATTCGGATCGATCGTGGAGCTCTCGCCATATATTGAGGCAAGCCTACATCTCAGTTGGAACTTTTCTAATATAGAACCACTAGCCGCAGACATCAACAATGATGGTTTAGACGAAGTATTGGTCTTTGACGATAACAACACTCTACATTGCATCAACTCCACAGATGAAATCTGGAGTGCCAAAATAGTAAATGCCACATCAATACCTGTGGTAGCAGATTTAAACTCAGATGACGGGCTTGAAATCCTAATTAAAACAAATAATGAAACATATTACGTAGTGAACTCTTCGGGACACATAATAAACACGATTATTCCAGACTGGAACCAATCAAACTTTGTTCTAGTGACGGACTTTGATGGAAATGGCTTTAACAATTTGTTGATATTCACAGACAATGGTTTGAAAGTGTATGGTTTATCGGGAAATGGTGTTGATTGGGTAACATCTAGGGCATCGGGTTACCTGGTTAACAATCCAACCTTGATTTCTGATGATGACTATGATGGGCTCTATAATGATGAAGAGAATACCGAAGGTACTCTAGTTGGTGATTCCGATACAGACAATGATCTTGCCATAGACTATACTGAAATAAAGATCATGCATACCAATCCTCTGCTAAATGATACAGATGGAGACGGGTTAATGGATGGTTGGGAGCAATACTATCGGATTAATTACAATGCATCACTCAGTCCACTATTGACTGATACAGACAACAACAACGTAAGTGATGCCTTAGAAGACCTTGATCACGATAATATAACAAACTTGGTTGAGCAGGAATATGGAATTAATCCAATGTTAAACGATAGCGATGGAGATGGACTAACGGATTGGTTTGAAATTAACAAAACACACACAAATCCTGCCGTCGCCGACACTGATGGAGATGGTATGCCAGATGGATACGAGTACGAAAAAGGCTTTAACCCATTAAATGTAACTGACGGTGGTTTAGATAATGATATGGACGGCTTAAACAACACCCAAGAATACTTGCATCACACGGATCCTTTTGACCTTGATACTGACTCAGATGGTATGCTTGACGGGTATGAGGTTAAATACGGCTTAAACCCAACAAATCCCGATGATGCCCTACAAGATCTCGATAATGATGGCTTAGTTAATGGATTAGAAGCAGCTTACGGAACAAATCCAGACCTAAATGATACAGATGGGGACGGTTTACCTGACGGTTGGGAGGTTAGTTATGGTTTGAACCCCATAAGCGGTGCTGATAACACGACTGATCTGGATGGGGATGGGCTAACGAACATACAAGAGTATAAATATGGTACAGATCCCACAAATCCTGACACTGATGGGGATGGTGCTCCTGATCTTTGGGAAATTAAAAACGGTTTCAATGCAACGAATCCATATGATGGTTATAATGACTATGACAAAGATGGCTTACCAAATACTATGGAGTATCAATACCATACTGATCCGAAGAACCCCGACACTGATGGGGACGGTCTCCCTGACGGTTTAGAGGTCGAACTTGGAACTAATCCATTAGTTAATGACACTGACGGAGATGGCTTAACAGACTATCAAGAGTATTCAATAGGAACTAATCCATTAGTTAATGACACTGACGGAGATGGCTTAACAGACTATCAAGAGTACGTGGAGGGGCTTAATCCGTTGGATCCATATAATGGTTTGGGGGTCTTGTTGGCGTTCACTTTACTTGCTTTAGTGTCGGTTATAATTATGGTTTATCTGTATATCCGAAAGTTATAGAAATACTGTTTTTTCATTTTTTATTATATTTCTGTGAATTAACTTTGTTGAGCTTTTTCTTCACATGTTGTGACAAAATTTATTTTATATTTTTGCTTTAATCTCGTATGGTTCTTGATAGGCTAGGATATTGTTGGGGCTTTCGAAATGAATAAGAGTGTAAATAAGAGGAAGTTGTTTTCAATTGGTATCGTAATAGCATTGCTAGCTGTTGACGTTTTAGTTATAAGTTTTGTTATAAATGGTGAAAATAGGAGTTATGGGCATACACTTGATGATTTTAACGCAATAGTTAAGGAAACAGGTGCGTTGCCCGCGGATAATATCTATAATCCTGGAATGGGTAACTATATAACGGTTTATGGTAAAGTGATAGAAAAGTTGGCTCCAGATTTGAATCCTCCGAGACATGAGCAGTTTATGATAACAGTGAATGGATCCAAAGAAGTTAAGGTTGTCTACAATGTTGATTATAATGGTAGGGGTTGGCTTAACGTTGAAGTTGGGGACTGGGTTGTTTTCACGGGTGAGGTCTTTATTTACGGGAATGGTCTTTATGGAATTCACAAAATTGCTGAAGACGGCGGTTTCTTAATTTTGTTCAGACCGTCGAATGGAATGATGATTGAAATCGGTTATTATCCCCCAACAGATAATATTTACTTAGCTGTGCTGGCAATCGTTAATATCGGAGTTTTAGTGGCTCTAAAGTTCTCCTATAAGATAATCAGTGTTTTTGTTAAAAAATAAGTTCAAATCCTTATAAACGAATCTCCTATATTTTTTAATCCTTCTGGCAGATCGTCAAATTCAACGAGAACAATCTGTTTTCTGTTTTTTGCATCTATGAGTGCGGGCAACAGTGCTTCTTTTCTGTAGGATAGAACTATCACGTCAATGTCCTCTGAGTAAGAGTCATCGAGCAAATCTATTGCCATTTTTACGTCCTTAGCTAGCATGACCACCACGGGCTCTACCCCCATGGATAAAATTGAGTCTATCACTTCCTTGTTTTGACTGAATTCATCTTGGAGGAAGTACACTCTAACCTTCACAACTTTGCCTATCTCTCTAGCTTTTTCAATAATTTTTGTTATTGTTTCACGGGGGTCGTTACTAATGCTGTCATAATCGACAAGAATTGATACTTTTTGTGTTTGGTTGTTTGTTTGGCTCATTGTAACCACTTCTTCACTAGACATATTCCATTTTAGTTAATTCCTCATAAAGTTTTTTTGGTATTACAAAACTTTTCCTTGAAAATATAATATAGGCTGAGAATAAATATCCTTGCATTTCAGGTCTTATTGCGTAGGGTTTATATTGGATCTCTCTCGTGAACCCTTCAATCACCCTTATGTCTACAAACGCGTTCTTTATCAATGCTTCAATCGTCCGCTGTACTTGATTGAAAGTAGGGACATATACTATTAGAAAGCCCCCAGGTTTCAAGGACCTCCAAGCGTTTTTTACTTGCAACCATGGTTCAGGAATATCTATAAACACCGCATCTACGTTTTCCTCCCCTATCCCCTCTTTTTCCGTGTAGAGTTTGAGCGTGTAGTTTCTTAATGAAACCATCATTTCCAGGTTTCTTTCCGCTGTTTTTATCCTATCAATATCCACGTCATAACTCCATATGTGCCCCTTTTCTCCAACTATTTCGGACAAAAAAGCAGTAAAGGCTCCTGAACCTGTTCCTATCTCTATAATCTTACTGCCACTCCTGATATTTGAGAATGCGATTATTAATCCCCAGTCTCGGGGGTAAATTATCTGAGTTTTGTATTTGAATATTCTGCGTGATCTTATTTTTGTGGCTAAAGTTGGTTCGAGTGCCACGAATTTGTATCCTAGATGGGACTCAACAATTGCACCAGGCTCTTTCCCTATCAATTTTTCAAGATTGATATCTCCATATTTGCTGCTAAATTTTTCTTCTTTTGATATTTTGACAATGAATCTTTCTTGTTTCTTTGTTTTGAAGATGGGTATTAATTCTACGCTCTGTCCTTCTCTGAACATTTGTGGATACCCTCACACTAAGCCCTTTTTACTTTTTATCTCATTTATTATTGACTCGCGAACTTTTTCACTTACTTCAAGGTAATCATGGAATGTTAATTGTATGTAGGCGTTTCCGTGTGTTAATTCTCTAAGTGTACTTGGTAGTCCAATGGCCATTCGAACTGGTATTATACCTCTCACTGATACGGCATCGCCTTCTTCTCCAATTATTTTATCTATTTTTCCTCCTCTTCGAGTCAGTTCATTTATGATTGTTCCCATGTAGTCTGGTTTTGTAACTATTTCGAATTTGTAGTATGGTTCGCTAATCTCTGTTTTTACCTCGATTAATGCTTTCGTTAAAAGTTCTATTAATTTGTTTATGTCAACTTTCCTTTTCTTGTCCCTCTTTTCGATTACTATTTCTGCATTTGACACGGGTTCACCCACTAATGGACCACTCTTAAGCATGCTGTCTATAATACCTTCTATTATTTCTTTTTCTTCCGTCGAGAAACCTCTCAACTCAATCTTATTTTCCATCTCTCCACTGTCACTGCTTATAGGTTTTATTTCAACTATGTAATCATCATTCTCTTTCCTAACCGCGTTTTTTGGGGTTTCTCTATAACTAACCAATGGCTCACTTGTATAAATTTTGATTTTTTCACTTAACTCTTTTATTATCAATTCTAGTTGAAGTTCTCCTATGCCCCATACGAGAATCTGACCCGTGTCCTTGTTTATTCGGTATTCTATATTCTGTTCCTCGAGCTTTATTTTTTCTAATAATTCAAGGAGCTTTTCGAAGTCCTTAGGATAAAGAGGTGTTACAGCCACATATATAACAGGGATAACCCTATACGAGGGCTTCTTGAAATATCCACTTATTTTTTCGCTTCCTAGGGTTGCTCCTACTTCGCATTTAGAAGTTACGAATCCAACCACATTTCCAGCGGGGACTTCCCTAACAATTTTCATATTTGAACCTAGTAATATCCCCACGTGATTTATCTTTACGCCATCACCGCTCTCTAAGTTAATGTACGTTCCAGGCTTCAAAATCCCTGAGAACACCCTCGCTGTACAGAGTACCCTCCCCGAGGAGTACTGTATTTTACTGACATATACGATGGTTGCTCCCTTTGGATCGCATTCAAGTAAGTACTCTGGTAATTGACCGTCCCACAGGTGGGGAATTCTCTTCCTTTGAGCATCTATAGGATTGGGGAGTTTCTCATATATTATTCTTGAAACTAGAGGTCCAAGGGGTAATTCTTTAGATGGAGAAAAAGGATCGTCTTTAACCATCTTTATGATATCATCGAATTTGATGCTCTTCTCGAGAGCAGTTTTTACGGTGAAGCCCCATCGGTAAAGAGCTGAACCGAATAAAACAGTTTCATTTTTGGGGTCAACAAAGTAATACTTCCAATCATCTTTCCCGAATGTCTTAATGAGGCTATTATATTTTATTATTATATCCTCTAATCTAGCTTGTATTTGTGAAGAAGAGTAATTCATTTCTCGTATTAACCTGTCGATTTTATTGATAAATAATATGGGTTTAACGTTTTCTCTGATTAATTCCCGGAGAACGTATTCCGTTTGGGACATGATCCCTTCAACAGCATCTATTACTAATATAGCACCGTCAATTAATCTCAACGCCCTAGTAATCTTACCGCTGAAATCCACATGACCCGGTGTGTCCACCAGATTTAGTAGGTAATCTTTGCTAGGGCTTTTCAAAATTAAACTAATGGAGGATGTTTTTATTGTCACACCTCTTTTTTGTTCTTCCTCTAAGTAATCTAGGTATAGTAACCTACCAGCCAAATCCTTTGCAATGTACCCTGCCTCTGAGAGTATTACATCGCTTAAAGTGCTTTTTCCATGGTCCACATGTGCAACTATCCCAACGTTACGTACATCTTTTGTTTTCCACATTAAGCTTTTGATTTTCTCTAGTGGAATCTTCATTATCCTTGCACCGCTTGTTATTCCCGATAAAATGTGTCGCCTTCGATTCTCCCAGAAACTTTACCCTTTTTGATTAAGTATTGTATTGCTTTTCTTGCGGTATCTTCGCTTACCTTTATTTTTTCTGCTACTTCCTTAATGGTTATACTCTCCACGCTTGTCAAAGTGTCTATTAATATTTGGGTTCTATTTGTTCCCTTTAAGTCTTCACCTACTTTTATTTTGCTGTAAACGCCCCTGATTTTTGCGCCACAGTTTGGACACGTCCATGTAGCCATTATTGTAACTGTTATTCTACCTTGTTTATCTGGCATTGGAGCAACCATTTGCCATGTTTTATCTGGTTCAACTTCGTTTGGTTTAAAGGAATAACCGCATTTTTTGCAAACAATTAACTTCTCTTTTTTTCTTCTTGGCATTCTAAATCACCATTGGTATTGTCTAACATCTACTTTTGTCGCCTATTTTTCCCTATTTTTGGTATTTTATAATTTTAATAATAAGTTGTTTTCCATATTATTCTCTTAGGTGGTTTCCATGTTGGCTATTGAAGTGAAGGATGTCGTTAAGTATTATAGGTTAAAGAAGGGCAAGATCATAAAAGCTTTAGATGGTGTTTCACTCAAAGTAAAAAAAGGAGAACTCTTTGGTCTTCTTGGACCAAATGGTGCAGGTAAAACCACATTAACAAAGATATTGGCAACACTTATTCTGCCCGATGAGGGGGAGGCCTACATAGCAGGTCACAATGTCTTAAAGGAACCCATGGAGATTAGGAGAAAGATTGGTTGGATGCAAGGGGAAACTGGGGGACGGGCACTCTATTGGAGATTAAGCGCTAGGGATAACTTAAAATATTTCGCTGTTTTACAGGGAGTCAAACCCGAGATCGCTGACAAGAGGATAAATGCTCTATTGGACTTTTTTGATTTGGGTAGGGATGCAGATAGGTTGATTAGAGAATTTAGCTCGGGTATGAAGATCAAAGTTCTCCTTATCAGAGCGCTTTTACATAATCCGGAGATATTATTATTGGATGAGCCAACATCGGGATTAGATGTAACATCTGCAACTAAGGTCCGTCACTTCATTAAGAGACTTAGTCGCGAGTTAGATAAAACCATTTTGATTACTTCACATAACATGTACGAAATTGAACAGTTATGCGATAGGATTGCTATGATTAATAAGGGAAAAATTATCTATGAGGGGACCCCTCAAAAAATAAAAGAGCTTCTGCAGACAACCAATGTCATTGAGATTAGACTTAGGGATAGCGTGCCCATTAACGATATTGAAGCGAAGCTCTTATCTTCATACAACGCGAAGAGGATGCTTAAAACTGATAGGCAAGGTGAACTGCTTATTTTTAGAGTTGAAGTTGAGGACCCCTATGATGCTGTTATCGAGTTTGTAGAGAAACTCAAAGGGCATAAAGTTGAGAGCATTGGTAGGGTTTTACCAACTTTGGAGGAAACATTTTTGAAAGTGATAGGTGAGGCTACATGGGAGAGCAACTAACAGAAGAAACTTTGGGTTTGAGGAACAGTCTCGTAGACATTATTGGAGGCGAGGGAGGCTCTAGGGCGTCAGGTTTGCTAGCTAACGTGAGAAAATCCTTGTGGGTTGCTAAGGTACAATGGAAAATTTTGCTAAATTATAAGCTGTCATTTATATTACAGATTATTGATATCGTTTTCAACGTTTTAATATACTTCTTCGTGGGCTTCCTAGTTAGCCCAAGTAAATTAAGCGAGTTGGGGTACGGCACAGATTATGCTGCTTTTGCTATCACAGGTATTGCTTTGAGTCGATATATTTGGATTTCTCTAACTAGAATAACAAGGAGAATGCAGTATGAGAT
>JAGSHR010000026.1 GCA_029855985.1 Candidatus Njordarchaeota archaeon | reverse complement strand
CCTTCAAAGCAACCCAAACATCACCACGATTACTAGCCACATACTCCCTAGCCTCCCTAACCAAAACATCAACCTTCCCCTTAGAAGCCAACTTCAAAAGCCTCCTCACAAGCTTCTCAGTTGACTCACCCACACCAAACACCCCCAAAACAAAATATTCCTATATCCAACTGTTAAATAATGCAAGAACAACTCATACTGCAACTAAAGCCAAGTACTTACAAAGGACGAAAAAAACGGATAATATCTCTAAAAATCATTTTACTATACCGTGCTAATCATCGGTTTCGTCCATATATACCTCTATATGGGGTGCATCACTTAGAATCTCGTAAACTTTAATTTTTGTATCATATTCGATATCATTGTTCCTAAGATCTATACTTAAATGTTCAAGTTTTTCTGGCTTTTTTAACTCCTTTAAGGCTTTAGCTATTCCTATTACTCCCATATCTTCAATGCAAGTGCTGCCAAGGTCTATTACTAGTTCCTCCAGGTTTTTCATGTTTTTCAAGTGCCTTAGGGCTTTAACGAGCTTTATCGAGCCCTCATCCCCAATGCAATTAGAACCAAAAGACAGGTGTATTTCTCTCAAATTAGTTAATTCTTTTAACCCTTTTAGTGCTTTGGCTAAGATTTCTGCTCCCTCACTCTCGATGTCATTGTTACTCAGATCGATTACCAATTGCTCTAAATTTTTTAAGGCTTTTAGTACTTCTAGAGGCCTTGCTAGATTCATAATTTCAGAATCTCTGATTTGATTTCCTCCGAGGTTTATTTCCAGTTGCTTTAATTGTTCAAATTCCCTTAAGGCATCCACCAGATAACCCACGCCTTCGGTTCCAATGTTATTTAACTCAAGATTAATAGAAAAGTTTTACACATTTTTCAAATCCTTCAGAACTTCCGCAACTCTTTCAATTTTCTTATCGTTCATCCTTTTCCTTTCTAAGTTAATCTTTACCAAAGTCCTCTCATTTATATCCACTATCTTAACTTTACCCCCATACCCCTTAATGATCTCCTCCAACCTTAATGAATTCTGCAAAAAGCATTGCTCCAAAGAACTCACATCCAGATCTTCGGTAACCATACCACAAAACCCTTACACTAAACAACTTATATTTGAATTTGAGAGGCAATCGTTACATCAAACAATTGTTTGATATAATACCCAACCCATCGTGATGAGTTATACTTCTATCCAACTCTGAACACTAACAATAACGTAGGATTATTTTAACACATTAATCCTATCAAGCACTTTCCATCACGAAAAATGCTACAGCCAATCATTTGCAAATAAAAAGCAAAAAATAGAAGTAAACAAAACCAAACAATGGTGGGCCGGGCGGGACTCGAACCCGCGACCTAGGGGTTTCTCTAAAGGCTCTTGAGGGGCTTTAGAGCCTTTCTAAGAGCCCCCCGCTCTACCATGCTGAGCTACCGGCCCGCGTTTCTGGGGCCTGTTTTTTATTGTTGTTGTTTATTGTTTTGGGTTTTGGTTGTGTTTTCAGTGCTCCAGCGTTTCTTCATTTTTGTTCGGTTGGTTTTTTTCATCATGTTTCTATGGTTATATTTGTTTGTTTTTTGTTTTTATTTTTTTTGGTTTTGGCGGTTGGGGGTGTATTGTTTGGTTGTTGTTAGGGATTTTTCTAGAGAGGATGTTCGTGGTGTTTTGGAGGTTTTTTTGTCTGCTCGTTTTGATTTTCCTTGGGGGTTTTATTTTAATGTTGATGATGATGTGTTTGATGATGTTTCTTTTGGTGAGCTTGCGTATCCTTTGTTGGCGAGGGAGGGTTCTCGTGTTCTCGTTGGCGTGGTTGATGGTAGGGTTGTTGGTTTCGGTAATGGTTATCCTTCGCTTGATGATGAGGGGAATTTTTATATTGGGTTGCTTGTGGTTCATAGGGATTTTCGTGGGCGTGGTGTTGGTCGTGCGTTGATTAGGGAGTTTTTTAGGTTTGTTGTTTCTAAGGGTTTTCGTGTTTTGAGTTTGCATACTTGGGCTCCTAATCGTGCGATGTATCTTTATGAGCGGTGTGGTTTTGTTTGGGTTCCGGATTCTAATGTGTATATGGTTAATTTTCTCCCCCAGTTGTGGAGGTACTCTAAGTTTAGGGAGTTGTTTGGTGATCCTACTGGGCTTGTTGATTTGCTTGTTGGTCCTGCTGAGAAATTGGTTGTTGGGGATCGTGTTTTTTGGGTTTATCGTTGGCGTGTTGGAGGGGTTGATGTTGAGGTTGTTTTTGATTCTGGTTCGAGGTTGCCTGTTGGTTTGCGTGTTGGTGAGTTTTACGTTAGGGTGCATCCGCCTGAGGGGGGCATGTTTTTGATGGGGGGCCGCGTTCGTTTTCGTGTTGAGTCTTCTGATGCTTTGCCTGTTTTTGTTGGTGGGCGTTTTCTTGGTTTTACTGGTGAGAAAGAATTCTTTGAGGTTGATGTTGCGGATAAAGTGGAGGTTGTTGTGGGTGAGTACAAGTTGGGATTTGATCTTAGGGTTCGCGATAAGATTGATTTAGTTTTGGCTTCAAGTGTCGTGGCTAGTCCTGGTTTTAACCGTTTTCTGATTATTAACAGGGGTAATGAGGAGTTTAAGGGTGTTTTGGTTGTTAATTCTGCGACTGTCAAAGTGGAGCCTTCATGTTTTGATGTTTCTCTTGCGCCCGGGGAGTCCAAGGATTTTGTTGTTTTTGTTGAGGGGTGCGGTAAGGTGACGTTTTCTGTTGGGGGTGTTGTGAAGAGTTTTGTTGTTCCCTGTGAGGGTAGATCTTTGGTTGATGGGAAGGAAGTTTTGCTTGGGAGTTGGCGTGTGGGTGAGAGAACAGTTAAGTTTTTTGGTGGCGATGAGGAGTTTTACTATTTGGTTCTCGTTGGTTCTAAGGTTGTATCACTAAAGCTTGATAAGGATTCTGGTGAGTTCAAGGGTTCAAGCGATTATGTTGATGTTGTTCTTAGGCCTGTCCCTGTGAGAGATGGGGTCCTTCTTGATTTTCGTGTTGTGGCTAAACGGGATGTTAGGGAGAGTTTTAAGGTTAGATTGTGGTTTGAGGATAATGGTGATGAATTCTTCCTGTTACCGATTTCACGTAACGAGTTTGTAAAGGGTCGAGTTGTTTATCCCGCATTTCCGAGGGCTTTCTCTTTGTTTAGAAAAAGTCTTCCCAATAGGGTTATTGGCTTTGGCGTTGGGGGAAAAGTTTTCTTGGTCTCCTCCAATAGAGATTTTCTCTATTCTTACGGTTATACGCCTTTTGATAGTGTACTAGAGTATCCCTTGAATTTAAAGCGTGGAGACGAATTTTCCCTGAAGATTAGGATTAACAGGGTTGATTGTTCCCTAGAGGCGCTTGGTTTCAATGCGAGGGATCTTATCGAATTAGGTTTTTCGGGTGGAGAGCTTATTTTGAGGAATAATTGGTTGAGGCCCTTGTCTTTGAACTTGAAAGTTGATGGGAAGACTGTCGATATTGACCTTGAGCCCGGCGAGGAGAAAAATATCAATATTGGAACTGTTGGGGTTGAGAATTGTATTGTGAGGGTTTATGTTGACGTTGAAGGTTTTCAGTTTGAAAGAGAATTAATATCGGACGAGTGTTTGAAGCTTTGGAGGAATAACGTGTTAAAGCGTGGTGATGTTTTTGTTAGTTTGTCTTCTATAGGGGGTACCTTAAGTAGTTGGAAGGCTTCTAATCGCGAGTTACTTTTATGGAATGATGAAGTGTTTAGGCACTCTTCGTCTATCCCCTTTACGCACGGTGGGATTAGTCTATTATTGATGGTTGACGGAAAAGAAGTTAACACTTCGATTAAAAAATGGGATAAGAAAGAGGAGGGCGTCTTCGAGTATGTTGAGAAGGATGTTAAAGTAGTTAGGAAATGGATCCCATATTTGCGTGACGGAGCGATAGAGGGCATCATGGAGAGAATTGAAATAACTAATGAAGCAGCCGAGTTAAAGAACATTAGGTGTTATTGGTTAATGTATTTAAGGGAAAACATTGAGAAGATTGCTAAAGAAGATTATAACATTGAGAATAGAGAGATAATGAACCTGATTGGCAGAAAGCTGTTGGTTGAAACACGGAGCTTTAAAATTATTGTTGAGAACGAGAAACACGAGTTTAATGCTTCAAAGCTAGCTAATGGAGAAAACTTTATACGTTTAACTTGTAGTAAGAAGCTTTCTCCAAGGGAAACAATTGCTATAAACAATAAGATTATCGTTTCAGTTAGATCATGATGATTTCTTTAATTTTTCTTTTGCTTTTTCACGCGAGGTGTATCAAACATGGGGGTCATAATCATTAGGTGTGCTAACTGCAAAAAGAAAATATGCGTTTACTATAAGGCTGGGAAGGGAAAACTTCATCGGTGCTGGAAAAAACGAATCATAGAGAACTACACGATAACTAAAAACGGTGAGGTCTACTGTAAATGCGGTAACTTAATCGGATACGATCATGGAGGATACATAAAGGTGATACCCGGAAGGTTTAAGATTTCAGGGAGAAAATGGTGAAAAAATTTGGTTTTCCATGAACAAAAATTTCACTTTGGTTTTTCTCGGTTTTCTTCGGTTCGCTGGTATAATCGGTAAACTAGACCCAGTGGGGAAACTAGTCTAAAGAATAATAATGTGATTTTATCTCGTATACTCATGCTACCCGAGGTCCCGCCTAACCCTGGTAGTATTGGCATTCCAACGGTCTTAATCTCTTTTTCTGGTCTACCATAAATCATTACTATCTTCATTTTACCTCCACATTCTGGACAAACTTTATCCACTTCCTTACCTACATAATCTCCAGGTGTATACGGTCTTGTTTCAAAGTATCCGCATGAAACGCATTGTATTCTCTCTTCTACTAGGTAGCGACCGCCACCTGTTGCTTCTGTTTTCCCTGCATCTGTAACCATAGCTATACCTTCTCGAGATATTGACATTGCGATTATCCATCCGAAGAATATCCACATGAATGCCTGTTCCGAGGTCCCCGCGATAAAGTAATAATATGTTGTTCCAAAGAATATGGCGAAGCCAAGTAGGGTTATTAGTATACCAAAGTTTCTCTTCTTCTTTTTGAGGTCACGTAAAAACTTTAAGTCGTCTCTTCCTAGAACTGAGAGTATCTCATTTATCTCCTCGTCTTTATTGCCAGGTTTCGCACTCAAGTAGCTAGCACTTTCTTTGGGCATCTAAATCACTACTTTTAATCCCTCGAGTTAAACACGAAAACTCTTTAAAATATATAATAATG
>JAGSHR010000240.1 GCA_029855985.1 Candidatus Njordarchaeota archaeon | reverse complement strand
AGATGTGTATAAAGAGACAGCCTCAAAAATAAAACAAATAAAATTAACCCATAAACTGATTAGCATTTAGTAGAAGTATTTTCCTTTCCCTCTCTCTTCTACCGCTTTTCTCCATGATTCTATTAATTGCTTTTTTAGTTCAAGTCTTGCTTTTCTTCTTTTCTCCGCTTCTTTAAACCTCTTCTTTTCTTCTTCAGTGTTGAGTTTTAACCTAGGAACCTCCCTTGGCTTCCCGTTTTCATCAATGGCTACATAGGTCAAGTAGGCTGTACATGCGTGAGCGTACCTGTTTTCTGCTGGGTTTTCGACTTCTACGTGAACTTCGACTTCCATACTTGTTCTTCCTACATAATTGATCCATGCGTGTAGAGTCACGATGTCTCCTATCTTTATTGGAACGAGGAAATGTAAGGAATCTATGGATGCCGTTACCACTTTGCTATTAGAGTGTCTTACGGCTACTATTGCACCTATTTGGTCAATCCAGTCAACGAGTTTACCACCATATAGTTGTCCATGGCTATTTGCGTCCCTAGGCAAAACAGTGTGAGTCATTACCGTGTAGGAATCCTTTACTTCCTTTTCATTCGCCATAAATAAAACACCATGTTAACGAATTAGTAGTTTTAGCTTATAGAAAGTAAGTTTTTCACATTTTTAATTATGGGATTAAACATGTTCGCAAAAATCTTTCCGATATGAAAGCTACATGAATGCTGGTAAATGATACTGAGAAATTAGTTCAGGAGCACTTAAAGGTTTCCTTGAGAGATTAAGATTAAGGTGAGGACATATAATTGATAAAATAGTAGCTAAGTTGACAAATCCTAATTAGTTTTATAAACCTGTGATGACACCGTCTTGTAATATGATTAAGGGCGTTTAGAAAGAGAAATTATAAAAACAAAAAACGGAAACAATTAAAAAAGAGACAAAGGAAATATGAAATAAGGCTATAATATCGCTTGCAAAAAATTTTACCTAAAAGAAGATTAATGTTTGGAGAGGCAATTCTGTGGTCAGCTATGCTTGCACTTTGAATTTCCTATGGGGTTATCATGGTGAACGAAGAGGACGCATTGGGAAATGCTTCTAACTTAGATCAGTGGGTTAGGCAGATAACGGAACTTTATAGGGAAATAAATTTTGATCCTAATGCCCCACGGAAAATAGTAATGAATCTCGAAAATTGGGGATTTTCAAATATTTTGGGGATAATTCATGCTTTAAAGAGATCCAATTTGGAATCTAAAATTAAGCCACTAGTAAGATTTCTAGAGCTTGTTAAAGAAAAATTTGGCTTCTTCAATATTGTTCTAGTGGACAGTGAGATAGATGCCTCATCACCCTTAAAATCGATTAGAATGATTAATTTGAACGATTTCGTGGATAAGTTGGATGAGGGTATTTTTGACAAACTTAAGCAGATGCGAGTTATCTTGATAGTTTTAGAAAGTTTTTGGAATGGGTTAGCGTCGATTTCTGCTGTTCTCAATAAGATATGGGAAGATGGAAGCAAGATAATTCCAGTTCTAGCTTGGGATAAGCGGGGTGTTTTTTGGGATCTAATTGAGGGCGAACTTTTAATTATTAGTAAGTTCACGCCATCCGCCACAGAGTTATTCCAGTATTTTCATGCTTACAAGTATTACTCAAATCACTTGGAAGGTTTGAGAAAACTCGATGAGTTGATTAGACATAAGGGATTATTAAGTAGGTCATGGGGTCGACCAAGATGGGTATTGAACAAAATTAAAAAATTTGTGGAGGATGTTGAAAGCCGCGCAAATTTTGAAGTTTTCGTTTATATTTTAAACTTGCTTTTAGAGGGAAAGATACTCATTGATGACGTTTATGCGTTTCTACTTTACTTGATTCCATCACACAATAAAGAGCAAAAAATAAAATACCTTTTTGATAATGGTATACTGCCTTCCGATGAGTTAGCTAATGTGATTGAAGGAGAAATCGAATTAAAACGCGACTATCTTTTTAACATTTTAAAAGCGCTTAAAATTGCCGAGTCGACATGGTTTCCAGAGATCTCGATCATAGAAATAATTGATTTGCCTTACGGCACACAATATAACTCTTCACTCCTAGAAACCTGGCTGAAAACAAAATTTGATGCATTAAGAGATATTGAGATCAGTGAGTTTCTGAAAAAAGAAAAAATACCCAGTCAATTACTCCCGCTACTAAAGTTTGCTATTATCTTAATGACATCAAAGATAAAACCGCTAAGCGAGGTAACATCCCTGATAATACGATATATTCTAAGTCTTTATAACCGCTTGAAATACATGGCTATACCTATAATCTCGAATGCCTTAGTAGCACTGCAACAGTTAGATGATATTGAAATAGGGATAGCTATTTACTTACAAAGATTTTTGGAAGTACATGGACCAGAACCTTATATCCAGTTAACCGAGGCCATATTTGGGGATAAAAGCATCCTGATACCTTTTCTTGGCTTGCTTGTAAACTCTAGTCAGGGAATTGGTCCAAGAAAAATACTGGCTATGGCTGTTAAATCGGATAAGATAATAAAAGCTATTAGAAAATATCTCGTTGTGTTAAACAACTTTAAGCCGCGTGGGTTTACTGCTCCACTACCCTGGGAAATGGAACTAAAGTTTTCTGAGAAAGTTGAAAGACGACTTAATGCATCCATTCACTACTTTGAGGAACTTGGGTTAGTACCTCCATTACCAATGATAAACTTAGAGAAAGCTATCTCTATCGAAAAGGACGTCGAAAATCTGCTAATAAATGTGAGAAACATTGATTTTGATGCTATCATAGATAGCACTATAAAGAAAATAACTGCTGAAGGTGCAATAAATAGCGTGAAGGATTATTTGTCTGAATACTTTGGCAACTACGATGTTAGACTAATCAGATCATTGGAATCCCGTTTGGATGAAGTCTCTAGAAAAATAGGTAAAGAATTTGAGAGGAGATTTGTTTCTGAATACAAAAATTTGTTAGAGAAATACAGTTTTGTTGCAGAGGCAATAAACAAAGCTAAAGAGATAATTGGAGAGAATAAACCCATAATCCTTTTCGTGATAGATGGGCTAAGACTCGACGACTACATATCTAAGTTAAAGCCTCTATTCAAGGAAAAACAGCTTGAGATCGTCCTAGACAGTTATCTTTTCTCATTTCTCCCATCCATAACCACGTATTCAAGAAGGTCGATTTTTAGCGGTGAAAAGCCCCCAAAAACATTAGCATTCCCACTAAAAACAGCAGGTTTCAGTTTAACAACAGAGGAAGAATACCTAATAAAGAGGTTTCCAAACTCCATGTATATAAAAGGTTCCCTTGGAGAAATAAACTCAAAATTAAAAAGCATATCTTTTAGCGAGAAACTTAAAGGAGTTAAAGTAATTGCTTTTGTAATGAGTGACCTAGAAAAAGCGGCTCACGGGTCTGCAGAAGGTTTCCTAGCTCACATGACAATGGATTACGCCATGGAGATCGCAAACACAATAAAGAACGCGATAATATCTTATTACGAAGTCAATAAAGTAGTCCCTTACATTATCCTAGTTTCCGATCACGGCTTAGAAAAATTTACAAAGGTAACGGAGTTCTCCCCAAGACAGATAGTTAGAGTGGGTAGAGATAATGGTTACTTGGATCCTAGCCATGAGGAACTCATAACTCCTAGATACATGATAGTGCCATGTGTTTCCCCTGAAAAGACAAAACTTTTGATCCTAAGGTTACCGAAGGAGATTCGAGAAAGCATATGGGCTGTTACTGGGAGTGAACTTGGAATGGAAAAAGTCGCAGTAAGAATGAGAAATGAAAGTTATCTTGAATTAGTGGATGCAGAGAAAGTCCTATTTATCTTTCCCCGCGGGGATAGACGATTCAAGGTTGGGCCTACTAGAAGCGTGGTATACCATGGAGGGGCGTTACCGAGCGAGATTATAGTTCCATTTGTAATACTAACTGCAAAGTAGGTGGATATGAGAACACCAAATTAATTCAAAGTAGGCTTTAGGAGCACATAATGTTAAGTTTTTTAAATTAAGTTATGTTAAAGAAAAACAGAGTCCTAGTGGGCTACAGTTAGATTCTTTTGCACCTTTTTTGAACCAAAACATCAACGGTGTTTAATAATGAATAAAACATCACGAATACCTGGTTTTTACAAGCTTCCAGTAGAAGAGAGAATAAATAAAGTAAAAGAATTCGCAGATTTAACAGATGAAGAAGTGGAACTCCTAAAGAAGTTTGGTGCCCTAGACAAGGAAACCGCAGACCACATGATAGAGAACGTCATAGGAACATTCCCATTACCACTGGGAATCGCCACGAACTTCCTAATAAACGGTAAAGATTATTTAATCCCAATGGCGGTAGAGGAATCATCAGTTGTTGCAGCAGCATCAAACGCGGCCAAATGGTGTAGGGAGGGCGGAGGAATAATCTCAAAAATCAGTGGTTCAATAATGATGAGTCAAATTCAATTAGTAAACATTAAGGACCCATTTGGAGCAAAAATGAAAATCCTAGAACACAAGGATGAAATACTCAAGATAGCAAACGAGCAAGACCCGGTTCTAGTAAAACTTGGTGGGGGAGCAAAAGACATAGAAGTGAGGGTTCTAGATTCAAGAATAGGTCCAATGGTCGTAACGCACCTTGTTGTAGACGTGAAAGATGCAATGGGTGCAAATGCTGTTAACACAATGGCAGAAGCAGTAGCACCCTACATAGAAGACATCACTGGTGGCAAAGTTTACCTTAGGATAATCACTAATCTCGCCGATAAAAGAATAGTACGAGCTAGATGTGTAGTGCCAAAAGAGGCTATAGGTGGAGAAGAAGTCGTTGACGGTGTAGTTGCAGCATGGGCCTTTGCTGATGCAGACCCATACAGGGCGGCAACACACAATAAGGGAATAATGAATGGTATCGATGCGGTAGTAATAGCTACGGGAAATGATTGGAGGGCTGTAGAAGCAGGAGCCCATGCTTATGCTGCAAGAACTGGTGTATATAAACCCCTAAGCACATGGGAAAAGAATGCTAACGGGGACCTTGTCGGTACTCTTGAGCTACCTCTTGCTGTAGGTATAATCGGCGGAGCAACAAAAGTTCACCCCTTAGCGAGATTAAGCTTAAAGATATTGGGAGTGAAAACAGCTAACGAGCTAGCGGAAGTTATGGGTGCAGTTGGGTTGGTTCAAAACCTAGCAGCGTTGAAAGCATTAGCGACAGAGGGTATCCAAAGGGGGCACATGAAGCTTCACGCTAGAAACATTGCTATCATGGCGGGGGCAAAAGGTGAATTAGTGGATAAGGTTGCGAGCATAATGGTTAAACATAGAAAGATTAGATTTGATTATGCTCAAGAAATCTTAGAGAAACTTAAGAGAGGAGAGCCTGTGGAATAGGGTTTACCTCCTTTTTTTCTTCTTTTTGCTTTTTCTGTTTTTCCTTTTTCTTGGTATAAACCTTGGCTTAATGAATGCGTTAATC
Organism: Candidatus Njordarchaeota archaeon; assembly: GCA_029855985.1. Next base: position 1,941 of record JAGSHR010000240.1, on the reverse strand, counting down.
CCCATTTCTAGTATTGCTTTTTTGACTAGGTCTACAAAACTGTCAAGGTGCCTTCTAAATGTTTCAAGCATTTTACTGAAGATATCTATAGCTTGTTTGACAGCATTGTTTGGGTTCATTTCACCCCTTTCAACCATTGTGAACCATTCTTCCATCATGGATCTAATTTTTGGGTCTATTAATTCTGGCACAGTATTCTTAAGTGCAGTGTGTATGGCGATACCCAATTCTGTGGGAATCAGGTGACCCCTTGTTTTTCTCACATATTTTCTTTGAATGATCTTGTGTATATGCTCAGCAAATGTGGCATCCGTTCCAATACCAAGCTTGTCCATTAACTTGATTAATTCACTTTCAGTTAAGGGCTGGGAGATAGGGGGAGTAACTTCCTCAACTTCTATCTTAGAAATCCTCAAGACGTCTCCTTCACTTAATGTTATGTGCTTTTTGTTAACTAATGGGGAGAGGGGATGATAAGGATACACTCTAAGAAAACCAGGTTCAATTACATTAAATGTTTCTCCCCGAAATTCTAGTTCACCAATACCCCCCGTTAAGGACAATTCTTCTACTAGCGCATTATCAACAAGATTAGCTATGAAACTTCTAACAATAAGTTCATACAGTTTAGTGGCCCTATCTCTCTCGAACTTTAGCATCTGCTTAACTTGATTAAATTTAACTATTTTTTCGGGTCTAATTGGAGGATGCGCAAAGTCAGTTTTATACCCGTTTCTTGGTCCAACATAATCGAGCTTTACTCCCAAAATTTTCTTCTTCATAACATCATCGAAAAGTTTAGCAGCAATGTTTTCCTCTGATTTTATATACTTATCTGTTTCAGTCCTAGGATACGATATTAGACCTTCTAAATACAATTTTTCCGCAACGTTTAGAGTGTCCTTAGAAGATAAACCGAGAACTCTGGCTGAAAGACTAGCTAACCTAACTGTATTAAGGGGAAGTGGTCTCTGGATTCTCTTTTCCTTTATTACAACTCTTTTTATTGAGATTTCCTTATTTTTTAATCTCTTTGCTAGCTCTCTAGCTTCATCTATGGACTCAAATTTGCTTTTCGATTTGAATACTACCTCTCTCCCGTTCGCATTTACTACAAGCTTAATAATGTATTTTTTCTCTTTTTCCGCTTTTTTCAGGCTCTCTAAGTGATCTAGGTACCGTTCAACAACTAATCCCAATGTGGGTGTTTGACATGGACCAATAGATATCATGGGAAAATCAGGTCTCCCAAGACTTCTCTGTATTGCCATAGTTGCCGTTCTAGTAAAAGCAACCCCCATACGTAAATCAATTTCCTGTCGGACCTCGGAGGCATAGACCATGTTCATGTTTAGATCTCTTAAGTTTTCTTGCTTGAAGGCTTTCAGGATTTCGCTATTTGTTAGGGAGCTAAATTTTGCTCTTCTTATTTTTATTTTCTTGTTGATTTTCTTTGCTATCATGTCTGCAACTTGCATACCTATATTTTCTCCTTCACGATCAAAGTCAGTTGCAATAATGAGAGTATCCATGTACTTGACTAGTTTTTGAAGGGTTTTCAATACGCCTCTTGATTCCTTTCTGACCATCTTCATGAGAGGAGCTTTTCGGAGCAGATACATGGGGTCGACATTTTCCCAGCCCTTTAGGTGGACACTTTTTGCGAACTCGGTTGTAAAAATGTGTCCCTTTAGACCAATCGTGAAGAAATTTGCTCCATCCTTGTTGAAAATATAGATGTTAACCTTGTTTTTCTTTGAGACTGTCATGTTTCCCTTTGATAGGATGCGTGCTATTCTTTCAGCGGCTCTATCCTTTTCAGCTACAATTGAAATGTTTCTGCGTTTGTTTTTTGGATTCATTTGCAATAACACCAGTAATTATGGGTTTTCCAAACTTCTGCTCAGAGCATTGCTTGGTGATAGTGGAATTGTAAAGAAT
>JAGSHR010000194.1 GCA_029855985.1 Candidatus Njordarchaeota archaeon | reverse complement strand
GCCGTAAAGTATGGATTTAGGGGAATATGTATTCCTCCAACTTGGGTGAAAAAAGCACGTGAAGCGTTAGGGGATAACAGCGATATAAAAATCTCCACTGTTGTTGGATTTCCATTAGGGTATACCCCAATAAATGTTAAGGTTAGCGAGGTAGAAAGTTATATTTCAGAAGGAGTAGACGAGCTTGACGTTGTAGTTAATATAAGCCGATTTAAAACGGGGGATATACAGTACGTTGAAAAGGAAATTTCGTCAATTTTAGACGCCGCATCGGATAAACTTGTTAAATTAATAATTGGAACTGATTATCTTTCAAAAGACGAGATACGTAAAATATCAAGTTTAGCTGTGGAGTTGGGTGTACCCGTAATTAAGACTAATACTGGTTTTGGTCTTAGAGGGGCTACCATCGAAGATGTGGAAACAATTCAAGAAGCCATTAAGGGGAAAGCACTTATAAAAGCAGCGGGAGGGATAAGAACAGCATTAGATGCATTAAGATTCATAAAAGCCGGTGCTATGATTATTGGAACAAGTTCCGGAGTTAAAATCGTTGATGAGTTTAATGCAGAGCTACTAAAGGATATTTAAGTGGTGTGTTAATGCCGGAGCCTATCCAAATTTTTTTCTTAGGGACAGGCGGCTCTACTCCCTTCAGTGGACGCCTTTTCCCATGCATTGCACTAAAATACTTAGGAAATCTTGTTCTTTTCGATGTTGGAGAGTGTTGCCAGTTTTCATTGATGGCTCAAAATGTTCACCCTCTAAGACATAATATCTTCATTTTGATCTCCCATTATCATGCTGATCACACTTCAGGGTTACCAGGTCTATTGCACACATTTAACTTAATGGAGATGCAGAATAAGGTGGTTATCATTGGACCAAAAGGGCTTCAATTTGTTTTATACCATATTATTCATGGATTTCTTATCCCCCAACCAAACTATCCCATCGAAGTCATTGAAGTAGATAATGTAAATGATGTTGAGACTGTTTATGAAGGAGATAAATTCACCATCAAGGTGTTCCCAACTGTTCATTCTGTCCCATCACTTGGTTATGTCTTCAAAGAGAAGGATAAAGTCAAGTTTGACAATGAGAAAGCGGAAGCTTTGGGTGTGCCAAGGAATAATTTAAGACGCATTTTAATAGAGGGGAATCCGATTAAAATTGGAGATAAGATTATTAAACCGGAGGATGTTATTAAGGGGACAATTAAGGGAAGACAAATTGTTTATTCTGGGGACACCCGGCCTTCCGAATTAACAGTAAAGGCTGCTACATCTGCAGACTTATTGATACATGAAGCAACTTATTTAGATCCCAATTTGGCTTCAAGTCGCTTGCATTCATCTCTTGATGAAGTTCTAGAGTTAGCTCGTTCTGCTAACGTGAAACGTCTTGCAATTGTTCATGTTTCAGCTAGACATGAAATTGAAGAGTATCTCTTGACTCTCTCTTCAAGACAACTGGATTTTGAAGTAATTATCCCAAAGGATGGAGATACAGTTACAATTTAGCTGAAGAAAGATATGAGAAATATTACACCTTATGGGATAAACTGTTTGAAGAAACAGAAAAGTTAAATCGTTTTTAACATCTCTAAGCCCCTCCTAATTATTGATTTCATTCTTTCGTGGAAATTTTTTTCTCCAAACCTTCTGGCTAGTTTGCTGTATAGTGCATTTAAAATGTTTTCCTTGAATATTTCTCTCATAACGATAGTTGCGAATTGTCCTTTTTTTAGTGAAAAAACCAAATAAGCCTCGTTCATGCTGGTTCTAATTTCGTATTCTGAGAGTTTGAATTCTAACACTGATTCTCTTTGGGAGCCACCTAAGTTTAAGGAGGGTATCTCTTTATTTCTGAAATCATCAAGTTTGACGTTTTCTTCTTTGAGGATTTCTTTAATCACTATGCCTATTTTGTTTTCTTTTAGTTTTGTGTCATAACCTAATAGAGGAATCTTATAGTTACCGCTACTTTGTGGGAAATCACCGTAATCGATTTTGTACTTGCTCAGTGCCAGATTGAAAATATAGGATTGATAGGCTTCGAGAAGCATTCTAATTAGTATCCTTGGGAGCTTTTTTATAATCTTTTTATAGTTTTCGCCGTATCTTAACAAGTTCATTAAAGCATTTTTTTCGAATATGAATCCCTTCTTTGGGATGAGTGATAGCGCCTCCCTATAATTGCCTTCTAGTATGTTCTTTTTTACCTCCTTGAGGGTTTCGTCGTCGTATACGGAAGGGAAGGTCAGGAATGTTATTATGGCATCCTTGTATCTTTTTTTAAGTAATTGTTTTCCAACGATCGCAGACACTGGTTTTGTGACTCCAAATCTTTGGTAACCGAAAAAGTTTGGCAAAAAAATCCCTCTGTTACTTGAAGCTGTTTTTAAGAATTCTTCTAATTCCTTAAATTCTCCAGAAGGCTCAAGGTTCCTTATTGTAATCTTAAATCTGTTTCCCTTATGTTGTCCTATATTCAACCTTCTTAACTCTCTTTTCGGGTTAAGTATCCTTATGTTATTCGGTAAACTTATTTGAAGTAGTTTTTCTGGAGGTACACCCCATACTGCCATTTTTTGAGTTGTTAGAGCATCTCTATCTTTGTTACCATAATATGAAAACCAAGATGTTGGTACCTTTAGCTTTTCAGACAACAACCATACTACTTCATAATTCCCTATTCCCTCTTTTACTAAAACGAAATGGGTAAATAATCCCTCATATCCAGAGTGAGGGAAATCAGGGTTTTCAACTGTTAAGACTGTACCATCTGGTAGGATTTCTTCAACGATAAAATCTGAATAATTCTCTTTTATTGACCCTTTTAGTGGTTCAAAGTCGGTTTCCCAGAACAACATTCCATAAAACTTCTCGAATTCACTGACAGCCAGTCTCATAAATGTTACCTCCTAACTTATAGCAGTTTTAGGTCTCCGCTGACCTTATCGATAATATCGCTTGGTGCTGGTCCAACCCCCAAGCATGTTATTGTTCCTGGCTCTAATACTGTTAAACCCGCATCAGCAATTAGGGCAGTGGGTAAACCTAACTCTTCCGCCATCTTTTTTCTTTCTTCTAGTTCTTGTAGTGAGTTAACTTTAACCACTATCTTTTTTTGACCTTGTTTTAACCATTCTCTTGCCCATTCTGGTTTTTCTTTTTTTGCTTCAATGTACGCCGACACCGCTGCATGCGCTATTTGAACGCATAATTTGCCCTTTGGAAGCTTTAAATCCTTTCTTACTATTATTACTTGTTTGAATTCCATTTGTGCTATACCTCTATGCATTTATGCACTGGTGTTAATTAATGATAATTGATGTCTCTAGGGATTTATTGAGAGCCTATGTTCTATATTTATCTGAAGATGTTATTGTTTCACCTAATAAATCTTTTGAAATTGAAGTGCTGGGAAAGAGATATGTGTTCATTGAGGGCGAAGAAAGCATATTGCCAAGATGGTTTGCATTAATATTACAAGATCGAAACTTAGTGAAGATAAAAGATGATCAAGATGATAAGTCCCTTATATCAGATGCCATCCAATTAGCGAAAAGAGAATCACTTTCACCTTCCCTATTAAACGCTAATAATCTTCTAGTTAAATTGAAGGAATACCTCCGACGTGAATCTAATGAGCGCTTCAAAGAAAATGCTTATAGTGTTCTGAAGAAACTTGTAGACTCTCGAATAATAAAGATTTTGACTCTTGCAATGAAAAGTGGAGAATTAGGTGGTGAAGAGGAGAACCTTGACCCTCTAGAGTTAATTTTACTTCTTAGGTCAAAAAACTTAATTAAAGAATGGTACGAGAACATCTTGGAGGGAGATTTAGAGGAGATCGTCTAGGGATATTTTTCTTGCTTTGCCCGTTCCTTTTATTACAGTTGAACTCGTTCTCACTTGTTGATTCTCGCCTATGAAGTCTTTTAGAGCAGTGGTACCTGAATCTATTATGCTTATGTCAGTCAATTTCACGGCTTTAAACCTGTTTTGCATGTAATTTGTTACACCATATTTCGAGATTATTTCTTCAATAAATGGGACGTATTTTAGTATTGTTTTTTTGAAAACAGTTTGGACTAACCTACCTCCACATTTGGGGCACCTGTTTGTTAAGAGAGGCCTCCTAAACTTAGCGTTGCAATCAATACACCTAAATTGTTGTGTCCCGAATGACCTCATGTTTCCAAGAACATCTGGCATTAGGTGAACTTCTAGGATCTTGTCAGCAACGGAAGCCACATCCACTGCCATAATCCTCTTCATCACTGTGAATTGTTTTTCTATCTTCTCTTTCATCGTTTCTAGACTTTTATAGACTGTAATTGTGTTTCCTGCATTTATATCGCTTGTTTCATGGGTGTACCCAAAATCATAATATTGTTTTTCTGTGTTTAGCCTCTTATCCACGTTATCGATTAGTTCTTCGATTTCTGATGGATCGGGGAATTCCTGTGATTTTCTGTAAAATTCTAGTGGGATCCTCCATTGTACATCCATGTTGAAGACTTCGCTATCTACTTCAAGTGGATTTAAGATGGCAGTCACGACGAGGGGTGCGTCCATGAAACCCCCTCTTGTTTTTGGCAAGAATTCTCTCGAGAAGTTTAATAAACCATCAAGGAGTAACATTACTGCGTCTTCGTCACCATCACAGTTTCTTCTTTTGGCTGCATGCCAATATGGGTGAGCGTAGATACATTGAGCTTTTGTGAATCCTATTATTCTACCAATTATCCCTGCGGATGTGTGGGGTGCTAATCCTATCACGAGGTGTCCAACTAGGTCTTCTTTTTTCTTTAGGTTATAGTAGGGTTTTAATCCGTAAACTCTTTCTAGTAACTCGTCTATGAATTGTGATGCTTTTAGTAGGTACTCGCCGCCTTTTTCATTGATGATTATGTCCTGTACTTTCAATTCTAATATTTGGTCATCGCTTTTTAGTTCTTCTCCATGTATATCATGTGTGTAACCTAGTTCTCTGAGCTTTTCGACGCTTACGCCGATCTCGGATGGCTTGAAATGTGTGAGGGGGCAGTCTGTTGCGTCAAATCTTATTGTACCGTCTTTGAATACATATAATCCGTATTTTCCTCTTAGAACTCCTTTTTCTAGGATCTCTGGGGTTTTATTTGCGGATGTTAGGCCTTTTACTCCTTTAACTTCTTTTGGGGAAGGGATCTTTAGATTTGATATCGCCTCTTTTAGTAGTACTGCGAGATTTACTTTGTACTTCTTGTATGTGACCATGTTTCCGCCACACTTGGGGCATCGTTCTATTTTTCTGAGGGATCTATATCCACATCTATCACATATGTAAGCTTGTACGGTTCTTCTGCCACATTTTGGACATTTGTTGAGGTACGTGTCTATTTTACATGTTGGGCAATACTTAAAAACGGCTTCTATGACCGTCTCGCTTCTTTTTTTTGAAGCTCTTATTATTGACCGGGATTTTGATCCTATGGAGCCCATTGGAAATAAGACGTTTACGGGGGGTTTCATCATTCTTGGTTTTGCTTTTTCTGGTCGACCGATTCTCGCTCCAATAAACACTGGGTATTTATCTCCAATAACCCATCCTTTAGTGTTTAGTATTTCAAGGGCGTTTTTCGTTTTTTCGCTCTCATCTATTTTTAAGTTTTCTAGTATAAGCTTTAATGCCTTAAAGTCTTCTTGATCTAACTCGATTGTATTACCTTGAACATTGTGGGGTATGTATAGTTTTTCGAGGATGCTTTTTGTTTTTGGTTCTAATGCTAATTTGTTATTATCTGATTGCGTAATCTGACTTTGTAAGTAGCTTAATTCTTCTCCGTTTATGTTTCTCCAGAAGTAAGTAAAACGTGGGTGAACGTATAAGCTTAGTTTCTTTGAGAGTTCTATTGAGAAGTTAGCGTTTTCACTTGCCTTTTGGGTTAATTCTTTTATTTCATGTTCACTTAGATTTGCACCTTGTTTTTCCAATTTTCTTATTAATTCTTGTTCCCACCATTCCTCCACGATCGGTGATGGGAGAATTGTGTGATTGTTCTCGAGAAATTCCCCAATCGCTACCAGCAAGTCTCCTAGAAATAAAATTTTATCAATTTTGTTTAGGACTTTTTTTGCCTCCTCTACGGTCTCTATAAATTTAACGCTTCCATCTTTTAATCTAACAAGAGGGGGCATGATTCCGTCAACTGGTGTAATGATTGCCCCTTTACCAGGTCTTTCTGTTTTTAATTGTATTCCAATTGACAAGAAATTTTCAGTTAAAATCATTATGGCTGGGTGTACCCCTAATCCCGCAAGACCTGTGTTTCTCGAACGACCATACCTCAGTCTGAATCCTCCGATGGCGCTGGGAGACGCTAGGACAGGTCTTCCAGCTATCACGTCACTTAGATATTTCTTGTTTGGTTCAACTTTTTTCTTTTTTTCTTTATTCCCGGATTCTGGCTCTTTTTTTGCTTCAGAGAATGCTTCAAGCCACTCCCAACCTTCTATTCCAGCTTTTTTGACTATTTTTAGTATTTTCTTTGCTTTTAGGATTACTCCATCGTTTAATACGAGGACGGCCCCGCCCCTTACCTTATTAGTCTCTATTGTTGGGATATTTTTGTATTGGCCTGAGACTTCTACGTCGATTGTGCCTTCTCCTGTTATTTCAATTGGAAGGTGTCTTAATGCGTATTCTAGTTTCTCTCTGTCAGGAGTGTACTGTAAGTTCATGAATCGATCGTATAAGAATACCTCTTCAATGAAGCGTTCTAATTCCCGCTGGGATATGTTATATTTAGGTAAACCAATAGCCTTTCTAACTATGTCAGCGATTACTACTGTCAGAGCTGCCTCCGTACCCCCAGCGGATCTAATTGGTCCCGCGTAATACACGGCTAGGTGGCCGTCATTTCTTATTTTAACGTGTGTCACTCCCTCTAATGGCGCCGCAGTGATACCGGCAAGGACCGCCATAGCTGTTTTTATTGCTTGGCTTGCTCTTTGCTCCTTGTCTTCTATCCCGTATTTGCCCTCTGCGATTTCTCTAGCAACAATAAAGGATATCTCTTCTACTTCTAAGCCTTGCCTGATTAGTTCTCTAATTCTTTTTGATACCCCAGGAGGACCCACTAGAGCCTCTACTCTTGATGCTAGGTCGCTTGCTAATCTTATTTCTGGATAAGGCTTGGGATCCACACCGATTTTCTTCGCTTCGGTTGCAATTCCGTATGCTTCACGAACCTTTGAGATGAGTTCTTCAAAGTAGGGTTTCATGTCCTTTGGGTAAGCTAGATCCTCTGGGATCTTCAAGCTTTCACTTAGGTTTGATGTCATTATGGTGTACCCCGAGTTAAGATAGATTGCCTTGAAGAATCAACTACCTACTACTTTAATTATTTTCCAACCCTTTTATAAAGTCTCGTATTATTGGAGCAACAGAGATTTTCTCAAATGGATTTTTAACAGTATCCGTGGACACTATCTCTGTGACACCGCTCTTATAGAGTTTCACTAGTGAACCAGGTAAAAATAATCCATGCGTAAACACGGTGACAATATTGCCTGTGAATCCCCCTTCCCTAACTGCTCTCGCAATATTCGATATTGTTCCTCCTGTGCTAATAATGTCATCTAAAATAATAGCAACTTTTTTCTCGCTAATTAGACTCTTAAATAACGATTCATCGCTAGCTTCATGTTTGATTATTGCACCTGTTCTTAAATCTCTCCTTTTCTCAAAGTGCAGAAATGGTACACCTATCCTATCCGCTATACCTTTAACATAGTCAACCCGCCCCTTATCGGGTGAAATCAAGAAAACATCATCCTTAAAGTAATTTCTCTCAATAAACTGTGAGATCACTGGGATAGATGATAAATTAACGAACCTTTCACCCAAATCAGCAAACGCATTCGGGTTATGAACATCAATTGAAACAACATAATCCGCCCCAGCGCTCAAGAAAGAATTAACAACAACACGCGAAGACACACACTCCCCATCCAAGAATCTCTTATCCTGTCGACTATAAGCCAAATACGGAGAAATCAAAATAACCCGAGATGCTCCCAAATCCTTAAGAGTACTAACATAAAACAAACCCCTAACAACTGAAAAACTAGGCTCAGGAAACATAGATAATAAAACAAAAACGTCCCTACCGGCAACATCACTCCTAACCCTAAAATAAAACTCTCCATCACCAAAAAACTTAGTCTCATACTCAACTAAATCAAAACCAGTCAACCTAGCCAAACTAAAACCAAGAGAACCAAGATACACATCAAGCAACAACAATAAAAACACCCAACAACAAATATAGAAATCAACAACAAAAAGAAAACAACAAATAAAAAGCTTAAAAAGAAAAACCGGGGCAACCCCCATTAAGCAGCGGTTGGGCTCGGGCGCTTAGTGGCGGCAGGCTAAAGCCCTCGGCCGAAGCCTTGGGCCTTACACCCCCGCCCTATCAACCCCCTATTTTAGGGGAGCCCTCAAGGCCGCCTCGTCTTGGGGTGGGTTTCCCGCTTAGATGCATTCAGCGGTTAACCCTTAGGGCGTAGCTGCCCGGCACGCCCTGTTGGACGGCCGGTAGACCAGTGGCCCCGGCCCCCTGTTCCTCTCGTACTAGGGGGACCTTCCCCTCAGGCGGCCAGCGCGCCCGGCAGGAGAAGACCGAGCTGCCTCGCGACGCTCTAAACCCAGCTCACGATCCCCTTTAACGGGCGAACAGCCCTACCCTTGGCGGCTTATGCACCGCCAGGATGGGAAGAGCCGACAGCGGAGCAGCAAACGGCGGGGTCGATGTGGACTCTCGCCCGCCACGACCCTGTTACCCCCGGGGTAACTTTTCCGTTACCGCCGGCCCCCACCGGTGGGGACACGGCGGATCGCTAGGACCGGGTTTCCCCCCTGCGAGCCCCGTTGTTAGGCTCGCAGTCAGGCCGGCTTTTGGCCTTGCCCTCTACCCCGGGTTTCTGTCCCGGGTGAGCCGACCTTAGCGCACCCGCGATTCCCTATCACGGGTGTGCCGCCCCAGCCAAACCGCCCACCTAGTGCTGTCCCCTCATCGGGTAAGCGGTTTCGCCAACCGTAGCCGGTGTTTCATGGGCGCATCCACCGGAGCCGAAGCCCCGGTTTCATTGCTCCCGGCTACGCTACGTACGGCCGACGAAACCGCAACACCAGGCTGCGGTGAAGCTCCACGGGGTCTGCTCTCCCAGCCGGGCGTGCCCAGACTGTTCACTGGGCTGTGGATTCGCCGGGCGGGGGGCTGGGACTGTGGGGCCCTCGTTGGTCCGTTCATGCACGCCGGAACTTACCCGGCAAGGCATTTGGCTACCTTAAGAGAGTCACAGTTACTCCCGCCGTTTGGGGGGGCTTAGCCCGGTTGGACCCGGGTTTCACCGACCCCCACTGGGTCAGGATTCACGAGCCGTACTCAGCCTTACGGCCTAGCGGCCCGCTATGTTTTTATTAAACAGTCGGGACCCCCTAGTCACTGCGACCTGCGGGCTCATCACCCGCAGGCACCCCTTCTTCCGAAGGTACGGGGCCATTGGTTCCGAGTTCCCTAGCCCCCCGTAACCCGACACGCCTGGGGCTTCTCACCCAGGGACACCTGTCCCGGTTCTCGGTACGGACGCGCGGGATCGGATTTCCCCGCTCCCTTTTCATGGGGCCTAGGGATCAGGAGCACCACCCTAAAACGGGCGGCCATTCCCTACCTTCACCCGCCTCTCACCATTACGGTTCTCAGCGGGCTTCGGTAGGTTAGCTGAGGCACCCGAAGGCGCCCCAGGCTCCCTACCCCAAGCCGTCGGAAGCGGGGCCTGCGTTGCCGCGTTCCTACCCGCGCGGCTCCGGAATATTAACCGGATTCTCTTTCGGCCAGCTCCAATTGGGGCTGGCCTTAGTGCCCGGCTAACCCCCGGCTGATGATCATTGCCGGGGAACCCTGGCCCCTTCGGCGGTCGGGATTCTCACCCGACTATGCTGCTACTCCCCCCGGGATTCTCATTTCCCACGGGTCCACTGGACCTCACGGCCCAGCTTCTAACCCATGGGAACGCCCGCCTACCGGATGACCCCTTTCGGGGCCCCCCGTGGTATCGGCGCCCGCCTTAGCCCCGTCCATTTTCGGGGCCCCACGGCTCGGCGGGTGAGCTGTTACGCACTCCTTAGAGGATGGCTGCTTCTAAGCCTACCTCCCCGCTGTCTTAGCCGTGGGACGCCCTTTCTGTTCACACTTAGGCGGGGCTTAGGGGCCTTAACCACGGTCTCGGTTGTCCCCGTCTCGGCTCGGGGGCTTATCCCCCGACGCCCGTCTCCCGCCTTCTACGGCGGCGCTGCATTCGGAGTCGGACAGAGAGCGGTCCCGTTGCTTGAACGGTCCACTCTCCATCCGTGGCTCTACCACAGCGCCTGCCTCCGGCGGGGCTGGCCTGGGGCTCCACTTCGGCGGGAACCGGCTATCACCGAGCTAGATTGGTCTTTCGCCCCTAGACCCGGCTCATGGGAGCGGTCTGTACCCCAGCACCCCTTCGGGCCTCCACTCGGCATTCGCCGAGCTTCACCCTGGCCGGGCCTAGATCGCTCGGTTTCCGGTTTCTCCCCTGCGGCTCCGGGCCCTTTCAGACCCTGCCCCTCGCACCACGAGGGTGCTGCGGGCATATCGCTTTCGCTACGCCTACGCCTTGCGGCTTAAACTCGCCGCAGAGGAGAGCTCCCCGGGCCGTGTTTCAAGACGTACCGTGCAACCCTGATCAGCCCCCCTCGTACTCCCCAGTCGCCTGGGTTTCCTTCGGGGGGCCTCGACCTTTCGGGCTGCACGTCATTTAGGCGGGTGGTTTCAGGTCTTTTCACCCCCCGACCAGGGGTGCTTTTCAGCTTTCGGTCACCCTACTTGTTCGCTATCGGTCTCGTGACGTATTTAGCCTTGGAGGCCGGTGGCCCCCTGCTTCGGGCGCGAAATCCAACGCACCCTACTCAGGGACACCCCCATCCGCCGGTGAAGTCTTCGCCTACGGGGCTGTCACCCTCTACGGCCCACCTTTCCAGGTGGTTCGGCTAGACTTCACCGGCGGATATGTGGGGGGCCCTACAACCCCACATCCTAGACGGGTTACCCCGCCTAGTTCGGTTTGGGCTGTGCCGGTTTCGGTCGCCCCTACTCCCGGCATCCCGTTTGGTTTCTTTTCCTCCCCCTACTGAGATGTTTCACTTCGGGGGGTTCCCGCTCCTTTCGGAGCGCTTGGGCTTATTAGGCCCAAGCAGGAAGTCCCATTCGGGAATCCCCGGTTCAACGTCTGCCTGCGACTCGCCGGGGCTTATCGCAGCTTGCCACGCCCTTCGTCGGCGCCACGAGCCGAGCCATCCACCACCCGCCGTCTTGCCCAACCGCTTTTGCTTGGGGGTTGCCCCGTGTCCCTTTGCCCCTTTGGTTTTGGGGCACCGATATATTATGGTGTTTCTGTTTGTTTTTAAATTTTTGGTTTTGTTTTGTTTTTAAGTTTTTTGTGGTTTTTGCTTTTTTATTTCTTTGATGTATATTTGTGTTAAGTGTCTCGTTATTTTGACTTTTTCTATTTCTGGTGTTATTGTTATTTGTGGATGTATTTTGTTTTTTGAAAGTTTCTCTTCTTGTTGTTGTTCTGTTAGTAGTGCTATGTCTATGTATGTGTCGTCTTCTTGTTCTGGTGGTTCTTTGAATATGTATAGAATCTTTATTGGCCCTATCTTGAGGAATGCGTTTTTGTTTGGGAGTATAGCTACTGCTTTGTTGTCGTCTAGCCAGTATACTTCTTCCTCGTTAATGTTTATTATTCTTGGATCTTCCTCTTTCTTTAGTTTTATTTGTTTTTTTGTGAGTATTGGCGTGTTTTCCCATGTTTTTGCGTTTTCAATTGTTTTTGGGTCTGTTTGGACTATGGTTGTTATTTCTGCGTCTTCCTGGTATTCTCGTTTTATTTCTTGTTGTTTTGGCGGGTTTATGAGAATAGTTTTTCCTTCGTTTTTTATTTTTATAGCATACCCTTTTTCCCATAGTTTCTCTATTTCGATTTCATCCATTTTCGAGCCCTTTTTGGGTTGTTAATATGTTAATAGTGATGTTATTGTTAAAATTGCGATTAGAATAGCGATAGATGTTTGAGCTTTTCTTCTGCTTTTTGTGATTACTAATATTGTTGTGTATGTTATGACTATGTACAGGGCGGATATCATTATAATTAAGGTTATAGTTTCCGATGGAGAGATTATTTGCTCTTGGTTTAGCATTGATAAAATGCGAGGGAATGTGAAGGTGGCTGTTATTGTCGTGAATGAAAGCATTGTTGACACTAGGATTGTTTTTATTAGGAGTCTTTTATTTAATTGTTGTTCTAAGTGATATTTGTATGCTTTTTTTTCCGCGAGTTGTAGAAGCTTTCTTGCGATTCTTGGAAATTCTATTTCGCTAGTTTCCTTATAGTTTAACAACATTTCAGCTAAAACAGCAAATTCCCGTATTTTTATTTTCTTCTTAATTTGTTTCAATATATTTCTCTCCCAATCATTTATGGGCATTATCCCCAACATTTCGAGGAATAAGGGCTCAATAGGTTCACCTCGCTCTAATGCTCCAATTAGTTTTAGAATTTCATTCTTCTCTCTGGTTAGCTTTATAAAAAAGTTATCATCATTTTTCATCATTTTATTCACCAATCCTTCAAATATTCAATTGTTAAGTACACTAAACCCAGATTGATCAGAGGAATTATCACCTTAATTAAGTCAAAGTAATGAGGAAAAAATAGCCCAACTAGGACCACTACAAATGGAAGGAAAAAGTTAGTGAATAATAGGAATGACAAACGTTCATCTTTTTCTTCTAAAGCAAGTTTGTAGTTTTCAATGTCATCAATGAGGGTATTATAAATGCTTTCAATAGTTGTTCGGTCCATATATTCCATTGGATTTCTCATTATATCCAAAATTAATTCTTCAGATGGTCTTATTTCTCGATTATTAGTCGGTATTAAAATATGTGCTAGAAAGTTATTTAGTAAGTGCTCATAACGATCTTGGATTAACTTGTTTTGATATAGATTTTCCTTAAGTGTTTTTAATGCACTTTTGATTGAACGCGTGGATACATATATCGTGGCGATCATTGGGGATAAACTATACAGTTCCTTATAAAGCTCTGTTTCCATACGCTCTTGAAAATAAACTCTATAAAAGTGCTTAATCAACATAAGTAGCATTAAAAAATATATTAGGATTGATGTTATAACCCAAATCATCTCATTCATCTGGGCTCTCCGCTACAACACATACCTCATATCGATGACTCTCTGCTAAAATCTACATAGATGAGACAAGAACTGGTGCTATCGAAATTACCACTAAAACGATGCCTCTAAATATGTTCTTTCTACCCCCATTTTCATTGTACCCTGTTGCCCATTCGATCGCCCCCCACACGATCATTATGCTACCGATAAAAACCGCGATATATACCAAGAACATGAAAATGTTTTCAATTATCGTTTCTGCAAGTTTTGGGAGATTAGACCAGGAGTTCAGATAGTCGTCCAACCCATGTGTAGCGTTAGGCATAATATATCACCCCTGGCAACTGTTGCCCTAAATTCTCGATCCAATCCATTACACCTGAGACAACTGCGATAATTGTTAGAAAAATTATAATTCCTAAGCCAATTAATAGACCTTCCTCCAACATAGGTGAACCTGAGTTATCTAGAATTTTCCTACCAATTTTCTTTAGCATTTTTGGCACCAACCTAATTGCACTCACTGAGTTTAATTTCAAGACAGTATAAAAGCGGAAAAATGACAGACTTTTATACTGACATTCTTTAACATTTTATTTGGTTTAACGGAGGAAACTCCCATGACCTTAAATGTAATTGTAGGCGGCTTCTTTGGAGATGAAGGCAAAGGCAAAATTATCTCATATCTTGCTATTAGGGATCAAGTCACTCTAGCCGCTAGAGGTGGTGTCGGCCCAAATGCCGGGCACACAGTTGTTATAAATGATAAAGTACTCAAATTAAGGCAACTGCCAAGTGCAACTGTTAACGAAAAAACACGTTTACTTATCGGACCAGGTGTCCTAGTAAACCCGCGTATTCTCTTAGAAGAAGTCGAAATCACAAGAAGCGCTAACAGAGTGGGGGTCGATTACCAGGCAGGAATAATTGAAAGCAAGCACATTGAAATTGACTCTCAAAACGCATACTTGAAAGAAAAAATAGGTACAACAAAAACAGGTTGTGGACCTGCCAATGCGGAAAGAGCGTATAGAACCCTAAAATTAGCGAGGGATATTGAGGAACTCAAACCTTTTTTAACAGATGTACCAGCAGAAATAAATGAAGCCATCGACCGTGGAGAAAATATAATTCTCGAGGGCACGCAAGGAACCTTCTTATCTTTATACCATGGAACTTACCCCTACGTAACAAGCAAGGATGTTACTGCATCCGCTATATGCTCCGATGTCGGTGTTGGACCCAAAAAAGTAGACCATGTGATAGTTGTTTTCAAATCCTACGTCACTAGAGTCGGAGAAGGACCATTAGAGGGCGAGTTACCCCCTGATGAAATAGAAAAAAGAGGATGGATAGAAAAAGGAACCGTTACAGGCCGTTTAAGAAGAGCCGCAGAATTTAACTTTAAATTAGCTAAGAGGGCAGTTATGCTTAACAGCGCAACACAAATCGCTCTAACTAAGTTAGATAAACTCTTCCCAGAAACTTATAGAACAACTAAGTTTGAAGATCTACCCGCAAAAGCAAAACAATTCATAGAAAAAATAGAGGAAACATTAAAAGTTCCTGTAACACTTATAGGTACAGGACCAGACCTCAACGACATAATAGATCTGAGAGAAGAAAAATTATAGCTTCTTTAAATTCATTTATATACTGAAATTGTGCTTCAAAAATCCTAATGATAAGTTTTTTATTTTAAGGGACATGTAAATTTCAACCCATAAAAAAATATTGATAAATATACACTAAATAACTACAAAATATAGATAGATTTATTTCACTTGTATAGTTTTAGCTCCCAAAATCTTTGAGTTAAGAATAACTCATTGAAGTAAACTGCAAGAAAGCATCTTGGACAATAAAGGATACAAGAGAGGATCCAGTATGAACGCAACAAAAGCAAGACTAGAAAGAATACCAGTACACATCGGGATCATACCAGATGGCAATCGAAGATATGCTAGAAAACACGGATTATCATTAGAGCAATCCTATGAAATAGGAGTTGAAAAAGTAAAGGAAGTCCTAAGATGGAGCCGAGAATTCGGCGTTAAATATGTGACCATTTATGCACTATCCCAAGAAAATTTGCAAAATAGGAGCAAAAATGAATTAAACATCATATTTAAACTGATGAAGAGATATCTTGGAAATATCTCATCAGATAGGGAAATACATGAAAATAAAGTGAGAATCCTAATAGCAGGTGAAACGAGAACTCTACCTAGAGACTTACAAGAAGCCATAGTCAATGCACAAAGCGAAACTCAAGGATATAATAATTACTACCTAATCCTATTAATAGCATATGGAGGTCGCCAAGAAATTATTAACGCAATAAATAAGATACTATCCGATAACAGATACGATAAAGTAACTGAAGAGATATTTAAGAGATACCTGTATCTACCAAACATTCCATATCCAGACCTCGTTATAAGAACATCTGGCGAAATGAGAATCTCCAATTTCCTCCTTTGGCAAATAGCCTACTCTGAACTCTATTTCTCAAAACTATTATGGCCAGAATTCTCTAAAGAAGAATTCATAAAAGCACTAACAGATTACCAAAAAAGAGAGAGAAGATATGGTAAATAAATGTTCCCTCCTAGACAACACCGAACCCTCATCGGTTGCTCTTCCAGCATTCCCTAGGGCCGGCTCTCTCCAAGGAGGGTGTAGCTCGGCTGGGATAATATAGTACTATCCACAGCCGAGCCCTATTTGATAATATTAATACAGAAACAGATAAAAAAATAGAACGACCCTCGCAAAAAGAAATTTAATAGATGATTTATAATAAAACGCTCTCAGCTTTTACTCGCAACACTTGAAGCTACAACTAGTGGATCCCAAACTGGAGCAAATGGTGGTGCATACCCTAAGTCAACAAAGAAGAGCTCATCTACCTTCATTTTATTGAATAATGCAGTAGCTATAACGTTTGTCCTTCCCGATGGGTCATCCTCTGTGATTATTTGTCCGCCTAGTAATAAGCGTGAATCCCTATCGAAGATTAGCTTAATATGTATCTCCTTGCTTCCAGGATAGTAATGAGCTTTTGTTCGAGCTTTGATTTTAACTGAACCAACATTAAAACCTTGTTCCTCAGCCTCCTTTGTGCTTAAACCTGTTCTCCCTACATTTAAACTGAAAACCTTGGTTAATGAAGTACCCAAAACACCTGGAAATGTCATATTTTGCCCTGCGATATTGGCACCAGCCACTCTGCCCATTTTATTTGCTGTCTGAGCGAGCGGTATCCATGTTGGTTTTCCAGTGACGAGGTGCTTTGTTTCAGCAACATCTCCGACTGCATAGACGTTATCAATATTAGTTTGCATCTTTTCATTTACTTTAATTGCTCCTTTAACCCCAAATTCGAGTTTGCTATCTTTGAATAAATCTGTCTGTGGAGCAACACCTACCGCTAGGATTACCAAGTCAGCCTCGTATTCCCCTTTTTCAGTTATGACCTTCCTTACTTTATCATCACCCTCAAATGCGATAACTTTTTCTTCTAGTCTTAGGTCGATCCCCTTTGATCTTATTTCATTTTCTAATAACTCTGCCATGTCAGGGTCTATTGTTGGTAATACATGAGGTAACATTTCTAGTACTGTAACTTTCTTTCCTATCATGTGGAAACCATCAGCCATTTCCAAACCAATATAACCAGCACCTACAATAACAATCTTTTCTGCGGATTTTGAGAGCTCTCTTAATTTTATACCATCTTCTATGAATCTTACTGTGTGTATTCCGTCTAAATTTATTCCCTCTATTGGTGGCTTAATTGGTTTTGCGCCAGTAGCAATAACTAAATAATCATAATCCAGTTCTTCTTCTCCACTCTCGCTAACAATGCTTACTTTTCTAGCACTAAAGTCAACTTTAGTTGCCCTAGTATGTATTCTAACATCTATTCCTCTCTTCTTTCTAAAGAACTCGGGGGGATAATACATTAAATCTGCATCGCTTTTGATGATATCTCCAACGTAATACGGGATGCCGCATGGAGCATATGAAACATATCCACTTCCCTCGATTACAGTTACATCGAGATCAGGCTTGCTTCTCTTAGCCTTAGAGGCAGCTGCCATACCTGCGGCTCCACCACCTATCACAACAAGTTTTTCATTGCCCATTTAATGTTCACCTTTCTTTTGATTATTCTCCAAATTTATTTAATCTCCTTTAAGATTATTGTATCATTAATATGGTTTACGCATCATTAAACATTATTTTTTAAAATTATCTTAATCCCTATTTCACCGAGAATGCCGATGATTTTATCCCAATGCGAACCAAACCAATATATTTTCCCACAATTAACGCATTTTAAGAACGTATTTATTCGCTGGTAGACACTAAATGGTATTCTTCCTTTAACCTGTTCTTTTGGTATTTTCTTTAGAACTCCATTACATATCGGGCATCTTGGATTCACGATTATCTGGTTACAATTTAAATTGATTAAAAGAACGTCTTTTAACTTTTCTCTTAATTCATCAGACATTACCAAAATAACCTTTATCCCCAACTCAACTGCCCTATGATAAAGCTCCTTATCCCTCGTTATAAGGACTCTTTTTTCAATTGCCGCTTTAGATAGGATACTAGTATCATCTACCTGCGAAACATAGCTTGAATAGTATAATGTGTCAAAGCCCAAAAGTCTTAGCCAACGGGCAAGTTTACCGCACATCTCGTCAACAATAAACGATATGGCATTTGAATTACAAATCGTCATTTCTTAAGCCTAACTGAAAAACTTTCAACTTAAGTTTACATTTATTTTAAAATAAGGTTGATGGCTAGAGATAACCTTCCAAGACATTTTATTTTGGTGGTCCATATGTTAGAAGAGAGATGCATAGTAGGGATACTAAAACTTCTGAGAGATCCTCTTTGGCGAATTAAATTTGAAGAGTTCAAGAAGTTAGTTCGAGTTTTAGGGTATAATATTGTTCATGAAGTTGTACAAACTAAGGAAAAACCTATTTCATCAACACTATTTGGTAAGGGAAAAATAAAAGAAATAAGACAAATTATCGAGGAAAAAAACGCGAGCAAGTTTATAGTTTATAATACTCTTCGAAGCATACAAAAGCTAAACTTAGAATTATTCCTTGGAGTGGAAGTTCTCGACCGCTATGATATAACATTAGAAATTTTCTCCGAGAACGCAAGCGATAAAGTATCGAAACTACAAATAGAACTTGCGAAAATTGAG